>CP136052.1:2710000-2855000 GCA_032620915.1 Oscillospiraceae bacterium NTUH-002-81 | reverse complement strand
AAGAAAAGCCGCTATTGTTTATTATGAGCCCGTACCGTAAACCGACACAGGTGGATGAGGAGAGAATCCTAAGGCCGACGGGAGAAGCATTGTTAAGGAACTCGGCAAAATGACCCCGTAACTTCGGGAGAAGGGGTGCCTCTGTAACAGGAGGCCGCAGAGAATTGGCCCAAGCAACTGTTTAGCAAAAACACAGGTCTATGCAAAACCGCAAGGTGAAGTATATGGGCTGACGCCTGCCCGGTGCTGGAAGGTTAAGGGGAGGGCTTAGCGTAAGCGAAGGTCCGAACTTAAGCCCCAGTAAACGGCGGCCGTAACTATAACGGTCCTAAGGTAGCGAAATTCCTTGTCGGGTAAGTTCCGACCCGCACGAAAGGCGTAATGATTTGGGCACTGTCTCAACAATGGACCCGGTGAAATTGAAGTACCAGTGAAGATGCTGGTTACCCGCGCCAGGACGGAAAGACCCCATGGAGCTTTACTCTAGCTTGATACTGGGATTCGGTATTGCATGTACAGGATAGGTGGGAGGCTATGAAAGAAGGACGCCAGTCTTTCTGGAGCCGCTGTTGGGATACCACCCTTGTGGTACTGGGTTTCTAACCTGCCGCCATGAACTGGCGGAGGGACAATGTCAGGTGGGGAGTTTGACTGGGGCGGTCGCCTCCGAAAGGGTATCGGAGGCGCTCAAAGGTTCCCTCAGAATGGTTGGAAACCATTCGTAGAGTGCAAAGGCAGAAGGGAGCTTGACTGTGACACCGACGGGTGGAGCAGGTACGAAAGTAGGACTTAGTGATCCGGTGGTATAAAGTGGGATTGCCATCGCTCAACGGATAAAAGCTACCCTGGGGATAACAGGCTTATCACTCCCAAGAGTTCACATCGACGGAGTGGTTTGGCACCTCGATGTCGGCTCATCGCATCCTGGGGCTGTAGTAGGTCCCAAGGGTTGGGCTGTTCGCCCATTAAAGCGGTACGCGAGCTGGGTTCAGAACGTCGTGAGACAGTTCGGTCCCTATCCGGCGTGGGCGTAGGATATTTGAGAGGAGCTGTCCTTAGTACGAGAGGACCGGGATGGACTGACCTCTGGTGCATCGGTTGTTCACCAAGAGCATGGCCGAGTAGCCAAGTCGGGACGGGATAAACGCTGAAGGCATCTAAGCGTGAAGCCCCCCTCAAGATGAGATATCCCAGCGAAAGCTGTAAGACCCCTTGAAGACGACAAGGTAGATAGGGCAGAGGTGGAAGTGCGGTAACGCATGCAGCTGACTGTCACTAATAGGTCGAGGGCTTGACCAAAAGCACTTGGTGACTGGCGAGCGCGAAGCGCGAAGACAGAACTTAGTGCGTTGGTCGTTCGAATGAACGGATGTGAATTCGAACTTCCGACAGTGGTTCAGGTAGAATGTGAACTTAATAATTTGCAAAGCGAAAGGCAGCGAGAAGAAGCGAAGCGGATTCGAGCTGACTGCCGCGAAACAAGTTGGTAGGTTCAGGAAAAACGGATGTAATACAATATGTGGTTTTGAAGGTACATGCCTTTTTATATTCCTCGATAGCTCAATGGTAGAGCATTCGGCTGTTAACCGAAGGGTTGTTGGTTCGAGCCCAACTCGGGGAGCTGAAAATCCGGTATGAAATCAGTACTGGATTTTTTTATACAAATACTTGCAAATCCTTGTGAGATATGATAGTATTTATTGTGCCGCGAAGAGAGCAGGACAATTTTGTTCTTACTTCAAACAGGCGGACGAAATGTACGGCTCCATGGTCAAGCGGTTAAGACACCGCCCTTTCACGGCGGTAACAGGGGTTCAAATCCCCTTGGAGTCATTTCAGTAGAACAGCATATGTGCCGATGTGGCTCAATTGGCAGAGCAGCTGATTTGTAATCAGCAGGTTATCGGTTCGAGTCCGATCATCGGCTTCTTAAGAGATTTGGACCTTTAGCTCAGTTGGTTAGAGCAACCGGCTCATAACCGGTCGGTCCTGGGTTCGAGTCCCCGAAGGTCCATTAAGCTGTTTTATTGGAAGAATGTAAGAATATGGCCCAGTGGCTCAGTTGGTTAGAGCGTCGCCCTGTCACGGCGAAGGTCGTCGGTTCGAGTCCGATCTGGGTCGTTGATGAATGAAAGTTCATCGGCGTTAGTCGCCATGGGATCTTAGCTCAGCTGGGAGAGCATCTGCCTTACAAGCAGAGGGTCATAGGTTCGAGCCCTATAGGTCCCACTTTGAGGATTATCCTCGAATGCCGGCGTGGCGGAACTGGCAGACGCACAGGACTTAAAATCCTGCGGGACTTACCTCCCGTACCGGTTCGATTCCGGTCGCCGGCATGATAAAAAGAGTTCAGTTTTGAACTCTTTTTTTGTTTTTCTTTGTTTCTTTGGAAAATTCTTTTCGCACATCCCGCAAACACTGTATTTTTCAAATGAAAAAGCATATAAATACCTTATTTTTTTCTTGATTCAAGTATTACAACAAATAAAAATGGATAAAAAATATTGACAGGGAAAAATATTGCAAATATAATAAATAGGAGGTTCTTACTTTGGTAAATTTTTATGGTTTGAATGGTGAAACATACGTGGATTACTGAAAACATGCAAGCTAATCTGCCTGAACGGGCTTATGAAATTTCTGAAAATGAACCGCAATATAATCAAAAGATTCAAACGGAAGTGTGAGGAGAGCCTGCTCACCCTGACATGGATGTGAAGAAGCTTTCAAAGGAGAGGAATGAATGAAAAAGAGATTAGTAAGTCTTGCACTTGCGCTCGCTTTGACAGCTGGCTGCCTGACAGGCTGCGGCGGCTCCAAGGATGAGAACAAGGCAGATGCAACCGCAACCACCAACACTGCATCCTCCGAGGCAAGCGGAGAGAAGATTCTTCGCGTGGCATCTGAGGATCCCCAGGTACCGCTGGATATGCAGCTGAACACCTACAGCATCATCATGAAGGTGACAGACAACGTGACCGAGTCCCTGATGCTGACAAACGATAAAGGTGAGCTGGAGCCCACCCTGCTGGCTGAGATGCCTGTACTGTCTGAGGATAAGCTGACGTATTCCTTCACTTTGAAGGATGGTGTGACCTTCCACAATGGTGCACCGCTGACAAGTAATGATGTGAAGTATTCTCTTGAGAGAATGGTAAGCAAGTATAAGATGTCAAGCTTACTGGAGAAGGTGGCAGGATATCAGGAATTCTTTGATGAGCAGGCAGATGAGATTACAGGTATCGAGATTGTTGACGATACACACTTCAATATCCATATGTCTGAAATTTATACGCCGCTGTTATCTGCTCTTTCCACACCTTACTGCGCAATTTATCCGGCAGAGGCATGTGAAGAGGCCGGAGATAACTGGGGTATGAGCGTTCTGTACGGCACAGGCCCTTTCAAGCTGGTGAGCTATCAGACAGGCGTAGGTGTTGAGCTGGCGAAGAACGAGAACTACCATGGCGGCGAAGTGAAGCTGGACGGCATCAAGTACACCTTCATTGATGATCCGAACACCGGTGTTCTGGAATACCAGAAGGGCAATATTGATGTGGTTTACCTGGACGCTTCCCTGTACCCGACATACGCAAACGGTGATCTGAAGGATGAGCTTTACACCTTCAATCCGGTAGGTGGCTATTATCTGTCCCTCAATGTAAAGGATATCCCGGAGGTAAAGGTTCGTGAAGCAATGACCTACGCAATTGACAGAGATGCGATCTGCAACAGCGTCCTGTTTGGAACCGCTACCCCGAACTCCAACTTCCTGCAGGATGGCCTGATTGGTGCAGACGACAGCGCAGAGCAGTTCGCATATGATCCGGAGAAAGCGAAATCCTTACTGGCAGAGGCCGGATATCCGGATGGTTATGATTTAAGAATCACTGTAAATACAAAATATCCGACATCCCTGACCATTGCTACCGCAGTACAGGCACAGATGGCAGAGGCTGGCATCCGCGTGGAGATCGAACAGGTTGACAGCGCTGCATGGACAGATATGAAGAAAAATGGCGGTGTGACCTGCGGTATCGGTAACTGGTATGTGGACTACAACGATCCCGACAGCATGCTGTATCCGGTAAGTGATGGACGTGTAGACCTGAATTCCATCTTCTGGCACAACGACGAATTCAAGCAGCTGATGATCGATGGTGTGCAGACAGAGGATACTGCAGAGAGACAGGAGATTTACGCTCACGCAGACCACATTCTGACTCATGAGGAATTTGCAGTGGCAATGATCTATAACGAGACCATGTTCTATTTGAAGAAACCTTATGTAAAAGACTTCGCAGTTACCTTTACATATCGTACGATGTTTAACAACACAGATATTGAATACTAGTTTGCAAAACGAATAAACAGATAGGATATAGCTACGGCTGGACACATCATTTTGGCCGTAGCTATATCTTTGGTTGCAGAGAAAGCATCCAAAAATACAGCAGGACTGACCGATATTTGGGCAGCAGGAGGCTGTGAAGATAAAAAAGGAGGGACTTCCTTGTTTCAATACATACTAAAACGACTGGGACAAACGTTTCTGGTTCTGATCGGGATTACGCTGATCACTTTTTTGCTCTTAAATGTCGTACCGGGAGATCCGGTGGCGATGATGCTGGATAAGCGTGCGGATGAAGCCACCATTGAGAAGGTCCGTCACGAGATGGGACTGGATGTTCCTCTTCATGAGCAGTATATTGATTTTGTCAAGGGCGCGGTAAAGCTGGATTTCGGTACTTCTTACTTTACCAAAGAGGTGGTGACAGACGCCATCGTGCGCTGCTTTAAAGTAACGGTAAAACTGGCTGCCATGTCGTTTCTGTTCGCCGTGGTGCTCGGCATCACCTGCGGCATGATCGCCGCGGTGTACCGGGGCAGGTGGATCGATTCGGCACTCATGACGTTGTCTGTGGTAGGTGTGTCTGCGCCGTCCTTCTGGATCGCCATCATCTTACAGATCGTCATTGGACTGAAGCTGGATCTTCTGCCGATCTCCGGTTTTGACGGACCGCTGAACTACATTCTGCCGAGTATCGCGCTGGGCACCCGTTATGCGGGCAGCATTGCGCGTATCACAAGAACGAGTATGCTGGATGTCATCAAGCAGGATTACATCCGTACGGCCCGTTCCAAAGGCGTGAAGGAATCTGTGGTCATCATGAAGCATGCGCTGAAAAATGCCATGATCCCCATTGTCACCCTGGTTGGTACAGAGCTTGGCAACATGCTCACCGGCTCCATGCTCATCGAGAAGGTATTCTCCATTCCGGGCATCGGCAAGCTGGCCGTGGATGCCATGAGCAACCGCGACCTTCCGCTTTTGCAGGGAACGGTGGTATACATTGCCCTTGTATTCGTTATCGTCAATCTGGTCGTTGACCTTTCTTATGCCCTGATTGACCCGAGAATCCGTTACGGGAAAGGAGAGGGCTGATGAAGACAAATATATTTAATAAACAGAAAAAATTTGAACAGGAAGTCCTGTCCGGCGAGTATGCCGTTGGCGATATGGAATATTCCAGTTACTATAAAGACAGCTTCAAGCGTCTGAAAAAGAACAAGATGTCCATGTTCTGCCTGATCGTCATTGTTCTGTTGATCCTGATCGCGATTTTTGCGCCGCTCATCGCGCCCTGCGATCCGAACCTGCAGGATTACACCGCGATTTTACAGGCGCCGTCCAAACTGCATCTGCTTGGCACCGACGAGTATGGACGCGACATTTTATCGAGAATCATTTACGGAACAAGAGTTTCCTTAAGCGTTGGTATTCTGGCACAGGTCATTGCCACAATCATCGGTGTGACCATGGGATCTCTGGCTGCTTACTACGGCGGCTGGGTGGATACGGTGATCTCCCGTATCATGGAGATCTTCGCGGCGTTCCCGGATCTGATCTTCGCCATGGCGATCATGTACGTGCTGGGGCCGGGCATGAAGAATATCTTCGTGGCACTGGGCCTTCTGACCTGGGTGCGCACGGCGCGTATGATCCGCGGCTCCATTTTGCAGTTAAAGGAAAAGGAGTACGTGGAGGCTGCCAAGGCAAGCGGTGCGACACCGTTCTACATTATTACGAGACATCTGATTCCCAACTGTATTTCCACGATCATCGTGCTTGTAACGTTAGGCATCCCGAATGCTATCATGTATGAGGCATCCTTAAGCTTCCTCGGCATGGGTATCCAGCCGCCGACACCGAGCTGGGGTTCCATGATCAGCTTTGCACAGTCCTATATCAGTTACATGCCGACCTACAGCATCTTCCCGGGTATCGCCATCATGATCACCGTTATCGCCTTCAATATTTTTGGCGACGGTCTTCGTGACGCACTGGACCCCAAGATGAAGAATCAGTAAGGGGGAAGACAAATGTCAGAAAAACTGCTTGAAGTAAAAAACTTAAAGACCTATTTTTACACCGATGACGGTGTAGTGAAGTCGGTAGATGATGTTTCCTTTTCTGTAGAAAAAGGAAAGACGCTTGGTATCGTAGGAGAATCCGGTTGTGGAAAAAGTATCACCTCTCTTTCCATCATGCAGCTGGTAGAGACGCCGCCGGGAAAAATCGTGGGCGGCGAGATCCTGTACCAGGGGGAAAATCTGCTGGAGAAAAATAAAGATCAGATGCGAAAGATCCGCGGCGGAGAGATCGCCATGATCTTCCAGGAGCCCATGACTTCCCTGAACCCGGTATTTACCGTGGGAAAACAGATCATGGAAGCACTGATGCTACACACGGATCTGGACAAGGCCCAGGCGAAAGAGCGTGCCATTGAGATGCTGAAGCTGGTAAAGATCCCGCTGCCGGAGAAACGGTTCAACGAGTATCCCCATCAGCTGTCCGGCGGTATGCGCCAGCGTGTCATGATCGCCATGGCGCTGTCCTGTAATCCGAAGCTGCTCATCTGTGATGAGCCGACGACGGCGCTGGACGTGACGATCCAGGCGCAGATCCTGGATCTGATCAACGAGCTGAAAGAGAAGCTGGGCACCTCTGTCATGATGATCACCCATGATCTGGGCGTTATCGCAGAGGTGGCCGATGATGTGATGGTCATGTATGCCGGAAAAGTGGTGGAGTACGGCTCGGCGGATGATATTTTCGAATCCCCGAAGCACCCGTATACGGTGGGCCTGATGAACTGTATCCCGAAGCTGACGGATGAGGATCATACTCATCTGGCGGTGATCAAGGGCATGGTTCCAAGCTTTGACCAGATGCCCAAGGGCTGTGCGTTCTGCCCGCGCTGTGCGGAGGCCAGAGACATCTGCCGGGAGCGGATGCCGGAGCTGACCGAAGTGGATGGCCAGAAGGTACGCTGTTTTAAATATTCCAAGGAATGGGAGGACGCCAGATGAGTGAAGAAAGCAAAACACCATTGTTAGAGGTGAAAGATCTGAAAAAATGGTTTCCTGCGAAAAGCTCTGCGTTTTCCCGGGAAAAAGCATTTATCAAGGCGGTGGACGGCGTCAGCTTTACGTTAAACGCCGGGGAGACGCTGGGCGTGGTGGGAGAGTCCGGCTGCGGCAAATCCACCATGGGACGCTCGGTGCTGCGCCTGCTGGAACCCACCAGCGGTCAGGTGCTGTTTGAGGGTAAAGACTACACGGCGCTCAAAAGCGCGGATCTGAGAAAATCCCGTACCGATCTGCAGATCATTTTCCAGGATCCGTACGCATCCCTGGATCCGAGAATGACCATCGGCGACATCATCGGAGAGCCGCTGGACATCCAGTTAAAGCTGCCCGCCAAGGAGCGGATGCAGCGGGTGCTGAAAACCATGGAGCGCGTGGGACTGAACACCCGGTATATCAACCGGTATCCCCATGAGTTTTCCGGCGGACAGAGACAGAGGATCGGCATTGCCAGAGCCATTGTGCTGGAGCCGAAGCTGATGGTATGTGACGAGCCGGTATCCGCGCTGGACGTATCCATTCAGGCGCAGGTGCTGAACCTGCTTATGGATCTGCAGAAGGAAATGGGCATGGCGTACATTTTCATTTCCCATGATCTGAGCGTCATCAAACATATTTCCGACCGGATCATGGTCATGTATCTGGGCCATGTGGTGGAGCTGGCCAACAAAGAGGATCTGTATCAGCGGACGATGCATCCGTACACCACGGCGCTGCTGTCTGCGATCCCGGTACCGGACCGGAAGCACAAGAAAGAGAAAATCGTGCTGGAGGGCGATCTGCCAAGCCCGGCCAATCCGCCGGCAGGCTGCGTGTTCCACACCAGATGCTACAAAGCCCAGGAGATCTGCAAGACCCAGGTGCCCGAGCTTCGGGACTGCGGAAACGGCCACTGCTGTGCCTGCCATTTCCCGGAACAGCCCCAGGCTTAGTTTCAGACAATCCAAAGATATCAATAAAATTTTATTTTACGGGGGAATAGACCAATGAAAATTACAGGAATCAAAGTTCGTCAGGTGGAAGTACCGTTAAAGGAGCCTTTTCGCATTTCTCTGGGTGTGATCACACACTCCCGCAGTGCCATCGTATCTGTGGAGACCGACGAGGGTCTGGTGGGCTACGGCGAGGGCGCACCGGCCATCCTCATCACCGGTGAGAGCCTTTCCGGCACCAACGATGTGATCAAAGCCATGGAGCGTGACCTCATCGGCGTGGATCCCACCGATCTGGAAAAGGTATACTGGATCATGGACCGGGCAGCAGCCCATTCCGGCAGCGCCAAGAATGCCATTGATATGGCCTGCTACGACCTGCTGGGCAAGAAAGCCGGTATGCCGGTATACAAGCTGCTGGGCGGACAGAACAATTACATCGAGACCGATATGACCGTGGGCATCGACGAGCCAGAGATCATGGCTGCCAAGGCAAAAAAGCACGTGGAGGCCGGGTTTGACACCATCAAGACCAAGGTCGGCACTTCCTTTGACGAGGATATCGCCAGAGTAAAAGCCATTCGTGAGGCTGTGGGCGATGACATTAAGATCCGTGTGGATGCCAACCAGGCATGGACAGCGAAAGAAGCTGTTCGTCTCATCGAGCGTCTGAACGAGTACAATCTGGAGCTGGTGGAGCAGCCGGTGGCTTACCACGATATTGCCGGTCTGGAATATGTCACCAAGCATTCCATCGTGCCCATCATGTCCGACGAGAGCTGCTTCAATTCCAAGGATGCCCTTCGTCTGGTGGAGCGCCGTGCCATTGACTACCTGAACATCAAACTGATGAAGTGCGGCGGTATCCGTGAGGCGCTGAAGATCAACGCCATCTGTGAGGCAGCAGGCATCGAGGTGATGCTGGGTTGTATGGCAGAGGAGAGCAATCTGGGCATCACCGCAGCTGCCAGCCTGGGCGCTGCAACAAAGAACATCACCCGTGCCGATCTGGATGCAACCTTCTCTCTGTCCGAGCTGGCATTTGAGGGCGGCATGTATGTAGAAGACACGAAGAAGCTGGTACTTCCGGAAGTGCCCGGTTTCGGCTTCATCGGTTTTAAGGACGAGCAGTAAAAATCAATAAATGAGTGGAGGTGCGATTCATGTATCAGGATTTAGCTTTTATGAAGGTTCCCCTTCCGGAGGACGTTCTGAAATTAAAAACATATGGGGATTATGCAGGAGCCCAGAAAATGATCCGTTATTTCCTGGAGCATAAGGATATCCCCCAGGCGCTGCGCAGACGTCTGGAGATCGAGCAGGAAGTCATCGGTGTCATGGGCGCAGACGAGTACCCTTACGATTATGCAGAGGCACTGGACATTATGACCAGCCACCTGCGGGATTTTAAGGAAGAGGAGCTGCAGTATCTGAAAGAGATCAGTGCGGCTGACTGGATCTACATTGATGGAGAGGTGCATTTTCAGCGCCGCTTCTATGAAAACCTGATCAAGACCCGACCGGATCTGGCGGCCCGGGTCATGGTGGAGGATGTGGACGATGCCAGAGGCAACGCCCTGAAACAGAAGCTGCTCAACGACAACGTGCGCTACATGAAGGAGCACGGCGGAAGAACGGTACATACCCGCATCCGTGCCGCCATCAAAGCGAAGAAGGAATTCGAGGAAGTGGGCCGCAAGGTGCGCGTCCATCTGCCCATCCCGAAAGTGTATGAGCAGGTTTCCAACGTACAGATCCATGCGTCCAGCCCGGAGATCACCTACACGGCGCCGGAGGATGCCCCGCAGCGTACCGTCTATTTTGAGACAGCGCTACAGCCGGATCAGGAATTCATGGTGGAATATTCCTTTGAC
This sequence comes from Oscillospiraceae bacterium NTUH-002-81, assembly GCA_032620915.1. Taxonomy (NCBI): domain Bacteria; kingdom Bacillati; phylum Bacillota; class Clostridia; order Eubacteriales; family Oscillospiraceae; species Oscillospiraceae bacterium NTUH-002-81. The sequence continues at coordinate 2,844,763 of CP136052.1, read as the reverse complement.
TATCATGTGAACTATGTGGAGCTGGATCCGGCTAAAGTGTCCAGAGAGCAGCCGGATTTCTGCCTGGAAGAGCAGGCACCCCACATCATGTTTACCCCATATCTGCGGGAGCTGCGGGATGAGCTGGCAGGGGAGGAGACCAACCCGGTGATCCTGGCCCGCCGGTTCTATGATTTCGTGACAACGAAGGTGATGTATTCCTATATGAGAGAATATTTCACCATCGAGTGTATCCCAGAGTACTGTGCGGTCAATCTGAAGGGAGACTGCGGCGTACAGGCGCTGCTGTTCATCACTCTCTGCCGCATGTCCGGTATCCCGGCACGCTGGCAGTCCGGCCTCTATGCCACCGAGTACTACACCGGCTGTCATGACTGGGCACAGTTCTATGTGGCACCCTATGGCTGGGTATTTGCAGATCCGTCCTTCGGCGGCAGTGCATGGCGGGCAGGAGAGAAGGAGCGCTGGAATTATTACTTCGGCAATCTGGACATCTTCCGTATGCCGGCCAACTCCGAGATCCAGAAGGAGTTCATGCCGGAGAAGAAATGGCTCCGCATCGACCCCATCGACAACCAGAGAGGCGAGTTTGAGTACGAGGATCACGGGCTTCGGTTCTCCCAGATCGAGGTATCCCAGGAGCTGCTTTCCATGGAAGATATCGAAAAATAAACAGGCAGTAGCCATCATGGCGGCTGTTGAAAAGAAAGGCTTCGAATTGCAGAAATGTGGTTCGGAGCCTTTCCTGAAATAAATATGCACCTATTGTTTTTTGCACACTGTTATAGTATATGGCGCACAGGAGTTGACAGCACAGAAGTTCCATGATACGCTGAACAAGGTGTAAAAACGAAAGGGGATGTGGCAATATGAAGAAAGCAGTTGTATTTCTTGCAGACGGCCTGGAGGAGATCGAGGGCCTTACCGTGGTGGATCTGCTGCGCAGAGCGGGCGTGCAGGTGACGATGGTTTCGATTAAGGAAAAAGAGCGGATGGTCACCGGTGCACACAATATTGTGATCCAGGCGGACTGCTGCTTTGAGGATGTGGATTTCGCAGACAAGGATCTGCTGGTGCTGCCGGGCGGCATGCCGGGAACGACCAACCTGGGCAGTCACGCCGGTGTGACCGGACAGATCCGGAAATTTTACGAAGAGGGCAAAATGATCGCAGCCATCTGTGCGGCGCCCACCGTATTCGGACAGATGGGCCTTCTGGAAGGACGGGAAGCGACCTGCTATCCGGGCCTGGAAGAAAAGCTGACCGGCGCAAAGGTGGTATATACAGAGGTGGCAGTTTCTGACAACGTGACCACCGGCAGAGGCCCGGGAAAATCCATTCCCTTTGCATTGTCTCTCGTTTCCCAGCTGCTGGGACAGGAGACAGCGGACGATCTGGCGAAGACACTGGTGTACGCATAAAAAAAAGCTGGTAATTTCGGGACGTTTATGCTATACTGTTAAAATGACTGTAAGTATGAATAAATATTGTTTGCGGGCGGTGTCAAACTGGCTGCAGACGTTGTATTTCAGGGATGATCCCTTGAGTCAAAAAGTAATTTTAAGGAGGAAGACACTAAAATGAGTGTACAGGTGGAAAATTTAGAGAAGAATATGGCGAAGCTTACCATTGAGGTATCCGCAGATGATCTGGAGAAAGCACTCCAGGCTGCTTATCTGAAAGAGAAGAATAAGATCAGCGTTCCGGGATTCCGTAAGGGAAAAGTTCCGCGTGCCATGATCGAGAAGATGTACGGACCGGAGATCTTCTATGATGATGCGGCTAACCGCCTGATCCCTGATGCATATGCCGAGGCAGCAGACGAGAGCAAGCTGGAGATCGCTTCCCAGCCGAAGATCGACGTTGTTCAGTTAGAGAAGGGCAAACCGTTCATCTTTACCGCTGAGGTAGCTGTAAAGCCTGAGGTAACACTTGGCGAGTACAAGGGACTGGAAGTAGAGAAGACAGATACCGCTGTGACAGACGAGGAAGTAGACGCACAGGTTGAGAAAGAGAGAGACAGCAACGCACGTACCATCACCGTTGAGGACCGTCCGGTACAGAAGGGTGACCAGACCATCATCGACTTCGAGGGATTTGTTGACGGCGTTGCCTTCGAGGGCGGCAAAGGCGAGGACTATCCGCTGACCATCGGTTCCGATGCATTCATCCCCGGTTTTGAGGATCAGCTCATCGGCGCAGAGAAAGGTGCAGAGGTTGAGGTAAAGGTGCAGTTCCCTGCTGAGTATCATGCAGAGGATCTGGCTGGCAAGCCGGCAGTGTTCAAGGTAACCGTGAAGGAGATCAAGGCAAAGGAGCTTCCGGCTCTGGACGATGATTTCGCACAGGACGTTTCCGAGTTCAACACACTGGAAGAGTACAAGGCTGATGTCCGCAAGAAACTCGAGGAGAAGAAAGAGGCAGCAGCAAAAGAGGCCAAGGAAGAGGCAGCTATCGCCAAAGCCATCGAGAACGCACAGATGGACATTCCGGAAGCCATGATCGATACACAGACAAGACAGATGATGGATGAGTTCGCAAGCCGTCTGCAGCAGCAGGGTCTGGCACTGCAGCAGTACTATCAGTTCACCGGCATGGACAACGACAAGCTGGCTGAGCAGATGAAGCCCAACGCCCTGAAGAGAATCCAGACAAGACTGGTACTGGAGGCTGTTGTGAAGGCTGAGGATATCAAGGCTACCGAGGAAGAGTACAAGGCTGAGGTAGAGAAGATGGCAAAGATGTACCAGATGGAGACAGAGAAATTAGAGCAGCTCATCGGCGAGGCTGAGGCTGAGACAATGAAAGAGGACATTGCTGTCCAGAAAGCAGCAGATCTGATCAGAGATACTGCAAAGGAAGTATAGACAGCCGTGTCGTAAGACAGGAGGAAGTCATATGAGTTTAGTACCTTACGTCATTGAGCAGACAAGCAGAGGAGAGAGATCCTACGATATTTATTCCCGCCTGCTGAAGGACCGGATCATTTTTCTCGGTGAGGAAGTGACCGACGTGTCTGCAAGCCTGATCGTGGCACAGATGCTTTTCCTGGAATCTGAGGATCCGGGAAAGGATATCCAGCTGTACATCAACAGCCCGGGCGGATCTGTGACAGCAGGTATGGCGATCTACGATACGATGAAATACATCAAGTGCGATGTGGCAACGACCTGCATCGGTATGGCAGCCAGCATGGGTGCGTTCCTGCTTGCAGGCGGAACCAAGGGCAAGCGTTTTGCCCTGCCCAACGCAGAAGTGATGATTCATCAGCCGCTGGGCGGCGCACAGGGACAGGCAACGGAGATTCAGATTGCTGCCGAGCACATTCTCAAGACCAAGAAGAAGCTGAATTCTATCCTGGCTGAGAACTGCGGCAAGCCTCTGGATGTTGTCATGGCAGATACCGAGAGAGATAACTGGATGTCTGCTGAGGAAGCAAAAGCATATGGCCTGATCGATCATGTGATCGAGAAGCATGCATAAGAGAATGAGCCGAGGGGACAGGGTGGTTTAATCGCCGTGTCCCTTCTAAGGTCAAGGCAGAATTCTTTTGCGGGATTCTTTTTAGGAAAAGGAAAAACAGGAGTATAGAAGATGGCAGGAAAAAATAGTGAAGACAAGGTGCGCTGCTCCTTCTGCAACAAGACGCAGGATCAGGTCCGCAAGCTCATTGCTGGCCCCAACGGAGCATACATCTGTGACGAGTGTGTGGACATTTGCTCGGAGATCATTGAGGAGGAATTTCAGGATCACCCGGAGCCGGATGAATTTGAGATCAACCTTCTGAAACCGCAGGAGATCAAGGAGTTCCTGGATGATTATGTCATCGGACAGGACGAGGCGAAGAAAGCACTGTCTGTTGCGGTTTACAATCATTACAAGCGCGTCACCTCCGGCAGAGATCTGGACGTGGAGCTGCAGAAGAGCAACATTCTCATGCTGGGCCCCACCGGTTCCGGTAAGACCCTTCTGGCACAGACGCTGGCCCGCCTTCTGAACGTGCCGTTCGCGATCGCCGATGCAACTGCGCTGACAGAGGCCGGTTACGTGGGAGAAGATGTTGAAAATATTCTTTTGAAATTAATTCAGGCCGCAGACTACGATATCGAGCGTGCGGAGTATGGAATTATATATATTGACGAGATCGACAAGATCACCCGGAAGGGCGAGAATGTGTCCATCACAAGAGACGTTTCCGGTGAGGGCGTGCAGCAGGCACTGCTGAAGATCATCGAGGGAACCGAAGCCTCCGTTCCGCCCCAGGGCGGCCGGAAGCACCCGCATCAGGAGCTGATCCAGATCAACACCACCAATATCCTTTTTATCTGTGGCGGTGCATTTGAGGGGATCGAGAAGCTCATTGAGGCGCGGATGGATCAGAAGTCCATCGGATTTAACGCAGAGATTACCCATAAGAGTGAAGAAAATATCGGAGAGGTTTTGAAGAAGATCCTGCCCCAGGATCTGGTAAAATTCGGCCTGATTCCGGAGTTTGTCGGCCGTGTGCCCATGGTGGTATCTCTGGATCAGCTGGATGAGACCGCGCTGGAGCGGATTCTGACAGAGCCGAAGAACGCCATTGTCAAGCAGTATGAGAAGCTGTTTGAGCTGGATGATGTGCAGCTGACCTTTGAGCCGGAGGCACTGAAGGAAGTGGCGAAGAAGTCCCTGGAGCGCAAAACCGGTGCCAGAGGTCTTCGGGCCATTATGGAGCAGTCCATGCTGGATCTGATGTATCAGATCCCCTCGGATGAGAGCATCGAGTCCTGTGTGGTGACGAAGGACGTCATCGACGGAACCGGCGAGCCCATCATCACGAGACGGGAGTCCCGGGCCGGACGGCGCAGAGCAATATAAAATAAGTAACTGAACAACAGCATAGCCGCGGGGGCCGGGGGGTTCCCGCGGCTTTTGAAAAACAAAGAAGAGATGAGAAACATGAGTGAAATAACGAAGGTATTACCGGCGGTTGCCCTGCGGGGCATGACGATCCTTCCTGGCATGGTCGTTCATTTTGATGTGAGCAGGGAACGCTCCATCAAAGCCATTGAGCGGGCCATGCTGCAGGATGAGAAGGTATTTCTCGTCACCCAGAAGGATCCGGACGCGGAGGAACCCACCGGGGAAGATCTGTACAATATCGGTCTGGTGGCAGTGATCAAACAGGTCATCAAGCTGCCCAACAATATTCTGCGTATTCTGGTGGAAGGGCAGGATCGGGCCGAGCTGCTTTTGCTGGAAGAGAACACCGACTATCTGGAAGCGGAGGTTGCTATTTTTGATCCGGCAGAGCTGGAGCACCCGTCCCCGCTGACAGAGGAGGCCATGGTGCGCACACTGAAGGAGCTGCTGGATGATTACTGCAGTGAGAACAGCAAGCTGGCGAAAGCGTTCCAGAATGTGCTCCAGTCCACAGAGGCGCTGGCACCGCTGATGGACGAGATCGCCAACAATCTGCCCTTATATTATGAGGAAAAACAGAAGATCCTGGAGGCGGTGGATCTGGAGGACCGGTTCCGGGAACTGAGCCAGATTCTGGCCAATGAGACAAATATCATGCGCATCAAGCGGGATATCCAGGCCAAGGTCAAGGAGAGGGTGGACAAGAACCAGCGGGAATACCTGCTGAGGGAGCAGTTAAAGTACATCCGGGAGGAGCTGGGAGAGGACAATACGTTCTCTGATGCGGAGCACTTTGAAGAGCAGCTGGCCGGTCTGGAAGCGGATGAGGATATCAAGGAGAAGATCGCCAAGGAGATTTCCCGTTTTAAAAACGTGGGACAGAACAATTCCGAGGGTGCGGTGGTCCGCGGCTATATTGAGACGCTGCTGTCTCTGCCCTGGAACCATATGTCCCAGGACAACACCGATATCGGCAATGCCAGAAAGGTGCTGGACGAGGATCACTATGGCCTGGAGAAGGTGAAGGAGCGGGTGCTGGAATTCCTGGCTGTGCGGACGCTGACCAGCAAGGGCGACAGCCCCATCATCTGTCTGGTGGGCCCGCCGGGAACCGGTAAGACGTCCATTGCCCAGTCTGTGGCCCGGGCATTGAATAAGAAATATGTCCGCATCTGTCTGGGTGGTGTCCGGGACGAGGCGGAGATCCGGGGACACAGAAGAACATACGTGGGCGCCATGCCGGGCCGGATCATCACAGGCCTGAAAAGCGCCGGTGTGAAAAATCCGCTGATGCTGCTGGATGAGATCGACAAAGTGAGCAGCGATTACAAGGGAGATACGGCATCCGCCCTGCTGGAGGTGCTGGATTCGGAGCAGAATGACAAGTTCTGTGATCACTACGTGGAGCTGCCGGTGGATCTGTCCGAGGTGCTGTTCATTGCCACCGCCAACGATGTGCAGACCATTCCCCGGCCCCTGCTGGACCGGATGGAACTCATTGAGGTAGGAAGCTATACGGCCAATGAGAAGATGCACATTGCGAGGGAACATCTGATTCCGAAGCAGATAGTGAAAAACGGTCTGGAGCAGGCACAGATCACCATCAGTGACCGTGCCCTGGAAAAAATGATCCGTTCCTATACAAGAGAGGCCGGTGTCCGTGGGCTGGAGCGGAAGATCGGTGCCATCTGCCGGAAAGCGGCCCGGGAAATCCTGGAGGATGGCAAAAAGCACATCCGGGTAACGGAGAACAGCCTGGAAAAATATCTGGGCAGAGCCCGCTATTCCTATAGTATGGCAAACAAAGAAAATGACATCGGTATTGTCCGCGGCCTGGCCTGGACCAGCGCCGGCGGCGATACGCTGGAGATCGAGGTCAACGTCATGCCGGGCAAGGGCGAGTTTGCCCTCACCGGAAAACTGGGCGATGTGATGAAGGAGTCGGCCAAGGCCGGCATCAGCTACATCCGTTCCATCGGGCCGGCGTATCACATTGAGGATGATTTTTTCAAAAAGAATGATATCCATATCCACATTCCCGAGGGTGCGGTGCCAAAGGACGGCCCGTCTGCCGGGATTACCATGGCGACGGCTATGCTGTCTGCCATTATCAAACAGCCGGTGCGGGCAGATCTTGCCATGACCGGAGAGATCACCCTGCGTGGCCGTGTGCTGCCCATCGGCGGCCTGAAGGAAAAGTTGCTGGCGGCCAGGAGTGCGGGTATCCGCACGGTACTCGTACCGAAGAAAAACGAGGATGATGTGGCGGAGATCTCCGCGGAGATCAAGAAAGGTCTGGAGATCATTCCGGTGGAAAACATGAGCCAGGTGCTGGAGCAGGCGCTGGTGGCAGAGTAAACGAAATGGAATGTCTGGCGATTGAGAGAGAAGGGAAGAACATGGTAATTAAAAGTGTAAATCTGGAAACGGTATGCGGCATCACTAGTGTGCTGCCGAAAAATGACAAGCCGGAGGCGGCTTTTGCGGGAAAATCCAACGTGGGAAAATCCTCCCTCATCAATGCGCTGATGAACCGCAAGTCTCTGGCTCGGACATCGGCACAGCCGGGCAAGACCCAGACCATTAATTTTTACAATATCAATGATGAACGGTATCTGGTGGATCTGCCGGGATACGGCTATGCCAAAGTATCCCAGGAGGCCAAGGAGCAGTGGGGCAAGATGATCGAGCGGTATCTGCACACATCGAAGCAGCTCCAGTATGTGTTCCTGCTCATCGATATCCGGCATGAGCCCTCGGCCAACGATAAGATGATGTATGAGTGGATCGTCAGCAACGGGTTTGCGCCCATCATCATTGCCACCAAGCTGGACAAGATCAAACGGAGCCAGCGGGACAAACAGTTGAAGCTGGTGCGCACCGGCCTGGGCGTCCTGCCCGGCACGAAGATCATTCCGTTTTCTGCGGAGACCAAGGAAGGCCGGGAGGAGATCTGGGATCTGATCTGTGCGGAACCGGAGCATGATGGGGAGTAAACTGTCCGGAAATACAGCTGTCAGGCAGTCGTCAGATGTATGCAAGGACAGATATGAAATGTATGAATAGAAGGGGATGGTCAGAGGGCTGTCCCTTTTTCAGAAGAATGATGAAAACTGGTAATTTCTGGAAAAGAAATTTTGCAAGACAGAAAAGAGGAACCGGAAATGAAACGAAAATATATATTTACAGCTGTCCTGCTGGCGGCGCTGACCGCGGCGGGCTTTGGAATCACGGTGTTATGCGGTTCCGGAGGGAGCGGCAGCCATGGCAAAAGCAGCGGCAGCACCCAGACAGAGGGTAAGACAGACGACAGCGATGCCCGGACAGAGGACGCAGCGGTGGGAAACAGAGAGGATGAAACTTTCCAGGTGGTGACCTCCTTTTATCCCATCTACATTGCAGCAAAAAATGTCATCGGCGATGTGGAAGGCGTGGAGCTTCATAATCTGACCGAACCTCAGACCGGGTGTCTCCATGACTATCAGCTGACACCCCAGGATATGATCTCCCTCTCCCATGCGGATCTGTTTCTGGTCAATGGCGGTGGCATCGAAAGCTTCTTGAGCGATGTGTTCACCAGCTATCCCAATCTGCCGGTGGCCGAGGCCAGCGAGGGGATCGACTTTCTGGAGACCGTAGACGGACAGGTGTATGATGCGCATGATGCAGACGACGGGACAACAGCAGGATTGTCGCACGAATATGATGTGCATGATGAAGGAGACACAGAGGGACACGATCATGCGGAGGATACAGACGTTCACGAAAGTGAGGATGGCCATGTACACGATCATACACACGATCATGGGGATGTGAACGCTCACGTGTGGATGGATGTGGGACGGTATGAGGTTTACGTGGAAAACATTGCCCAGGCGCTCTCGGACAACGACCCTGCTCACAGGGAGACTTACGAGGCCAACGCCGCTGCCTATGAGGCGCGACTGGAAACGCTGCATCAGGAGCTGGAGACGCTGCGGGGACGGGCAGACGGGGAGAAGATCATTTTATTCCACGATGCCTTTGCCTATTTTGCGGACATGACGGGCATGGATATTTCCTATGTCATTGACATGGACGAGAATACGAGCCTGAGCGCCAGAGAAGTGTCGGAAATCGTGGATCTGGTGAAACAGGAAAACATCGATCTTCTGTTTACGGAAGAGCAGTATGGAACGAAGCTGGCAGATGCGGTTTCCCGGGAGACGGATGCCCGGGTGTACGTGCTGGATTCCCTTGTCAGTGGCAACTATGACGCGGACAGCTACATCACCGGGATGGAAAAAAATCTGGAGACATTGCAGCAAGCCTTTCAGGAAATAGAAACGGGAAAGGAGGAATCGAAATGACACACAGCGGACCATGCGGCCTTCACTGCATCAAGGTCAATCATCTGGGCGTGGAGATCGAGGGACAGGTGATCCTGGAGGACATCAATCTCCATATCCACTGCGGCAAACTGAACGTGATCATCGGCAAGAACGGCGCCGGGAAATCCACGCTGGTGCGGGCCATCCTGAACGAGATTCCCCACACGGGTACCATTGAACTGAAAACCCATGAAAACGGCAATCTGCAGAAAATGAAGATCGGCTATGTGCCCCAGAAGGTGAACATCGACCGGGATACGCCCATGAGCGTGTACGATATGATCGCCAGCTATCATTCCAATTTTCCGGTATTTCTGCATAAGAAAAAATCAGAATATGCGGCGATCCGGGAGCACCTGGAGGTATTTGAGGCGACGGATCTCATCGACAAGCAGGTGGGCAAGCTGTCCGGCGGCGAGCTGCAGCGGGTGCTGCTGACCATGGCGGTGATGGATGCCCCGAATCTGCTCATCATGGACGAGCCGGTGGCCGGTATCGACAAAAACGGCATGGATCTGTTTTACCGGATCATGGTACGACTGAAAAAAGAGTACGACATGGCCATCATCCTCATTTCTCATGATCTGGATTATGTGGAAAAATATGCGGATGAGGTGATCTTGCTGGATACGAAGATCGTGGCCCGGGGCACCCCGGCGGAGGTATACGCCAGCGAAAGCTTTCACCGGATTTTCGGCAAAGTGGAATTTGAGACGAGAGAGGGAGGTGGCAGAGGGATGCAAGTAATTTACAGCTGGATGGAAACGCTACTGCCCTTTTCCTGGGTTTCCTTTGATTTTATGAAAAATGCACTGCTGGCCATCCTGATCATCACGCCGCTGTTCGGCATCCTGGGTACCATGATCGTCAGCAACAAGATGGCGTTTTTTTCCGATGCGCTGGGGCATTCGGCGCTGACCGGCATTGCCATCGGCGTGGTGCTGGGCGTGACGGATACGAACCTGACCATGATCGCCTTTGCCATTGTTTTTGCGCTGGTGTTAAACCGGCTGAAGGCGAAGCAGACCCAGAACACGGACACCATCATTTCCGTGTGCTCCTCTTTAAGCGTGGCGCTGGGCCTGGCGATCCTGTCCCAGGGCGGCAATTTCAGCAAATATTCCGGCCTGCTGGTGGGTGATATTTTGAGCATTTCCGGCAAAGAGCTAGGCTATCTGCTGCTCATTTTTGTGGTGACGCTGGTGTTCTGGCTGGTGGCGTTTAACCGGTTAAATGCGGTGAGCATCAACCGTTCCGTGGCGTCCAGCCGGGGCATTCCGGTGGCGCTGATGGACAATCTGTTCGCCATCCTGACGGCGTGCATCGTCATGCTTTCTATCAAATGGGTGGGGCTTATGATCATCAACGCCCTGCTGATCCTGCCGGTGGCATCGGCCCGCAATCTTTCCGTCAACATCCGGGAATATCACTTCTTTTTCGGTGCTGTTTTCCATGTTTTCCGGCATTCTGGGGCTGATCGTTTCTTTTTACGTGAACGTGGCCACCGGCCCCACCATCGTCATCATCTCGGCCATCATTTATTTTGCCACCTATCTTTATCGAAAAGTGTGCCCGTAGGCCTTTACGGGCGGCGGCGGGCAGGGTAGAATAAGGGCAGAGGGGATGATCCGATGAAAGAAAAATATGCGAAGCTGCTGGTGAATCTGCTTTTGTGGGCAGCGGGCATTGTCCTGCTGTTTACGGTGGTGCCGCGGTTACTGTTGTTCTTCCTGCCGCTGGTCATTGGCTGGATCCTGGCGATCCTGGCCAATCCGCTGGTGCGGCTGATGGAAAAACGGTTCCGGATCGTGCGCAGGCACGGTTCCATGCTCATTATCATTACGGCCATTGCGCTGGTGGTGCTGGTGCTCTATCTCATCATCGCCAGACTGGGCGGGGAGATCGTGGGCTTCATTTATGCGTTTCCGGAGACCTATGCCCGGATGGGGGAGGAGTTTACCCAGATCGGCAAAAATCTGAGCGGTGTGTATGCGCAGCTGCCGGACGGCCTGCAGGCAGGGCTGGCATCCCTGGGCACCCAGTTTGATTCGTACATGGGCACCATTGTGGAAGAAATCGGGCGGCCCACCGTGACGGCGGCGGGCAATTTTGCCAAAAATCTGCCCTCCTATCTGCTGGGGGTGGTGTTCGTCATTCTGTCTGCCTATTTTTTCATTGCAGACCGGGAGCGGATCATGAAATTTTTCCGGGAAAATGTGCCGGAAAACGTACAGAAAACGTTTCTCATCGCCACGGACAGCATCAAAAATGCCGTGGGCGGGTATTTCAAAGCCCAGTTTAAGATCATGGGCGTGGTGTTTCTCATCTTGCTGGTGGGATTTGCCGTGCTGGGCATCCGCTTTGCGGTGCTTATCGCCTTTCTCACGGCATTTCTGGATTTCCTGCCGTTTCTGGGTACAGGCACGGTGCTGCTGCCCTGGGCGTTATTCCAGTTTCTGGCCCATGATTACCGGATGGCGGTGGGACTGCTGGTCATCTACGCGGTGAGCCAGACCGTGCGGCAGCTTATCCAGCCGAAGATCGTGGGTGACACGGTGGGCTTAAGTCCCCTGGCCACGCTGATCTGGATTTACATCGGGTACAAGCTGTACGGCGTGGTGGGCATGATCGTCGCAGTGCCCGTGGGCGTGCTGGTGCAGACCTTTTACCGGATCGGCATGTTTCAGCCGCTGTTTGCGGCCATCGGCGATGTGGCCCGGGATATCAACCGATTCCGCAAAATGGAGAAACAGAATGAGGAACAGAGGAAGATAAGATGAAGAAAAGAATGCGTACAGAGCAGAAATCCAATGTGAAAAACAGCATCCGACGGCTGGCGTTTGTGGCGATCAGTGTGCTCATTCAGCTGGTGTGGATCCTGGAGCAGTTTATCCGGCTGAACCGGTATTCCACGGCCATCGCCCTGATCAGCAGTCTGCTGGCCCTGTTGCTGGTGCTGCGCATTTACGGCAAACATCAGAATTCGGCGTTTAAAATGTCCTGGACGGTGCTGATCCTTGTGTTTCCGGTGATGGGGCTGTGCTTCTATGCGCTGGCGGCCAATAAGGATGCCACAAAACCCATGCGCCGCCGCTACGAAGCCATTGACGGGAAGCTGTTTGGCAGGCTGCGCCAGGATCCTGCGGTGATGCACCACCTGGAGCAGACGGATTTTGCCGCGGCAAACCAGTGCCGTTATATATACAACTACGGAAAATTTCCGGTGTATGAAAATACGGAGGTGGCGTTTTACAGCGATGCCGCGGAGGGATTCGAGGAACAGCTGCGACAGCTGCGGGAAGCGAAAGAATTTATTTTTCTGGAATATCACGCCATCGAGGAAGCCGAGGCCTTCGGGCGGATGCGGGATGTGCTGGCAGAGCGGGCGGCGGCCGGTGTGGAAGTGCGCATCCTGTATGACGATGTGGGCAGCATCGGTTTCATCGGTCTGGATTTCATTCACCGGATGGAAGCGCTGGGCATTGCCTGCCGGGTGTTCAACCCGGTGTTGCCGGTGATCAAGGTGTTCATGAACAACCGGGATCATCGGAAGATCACCGTCATCGACGGGAAGGTGGGCTTCACCGGCGGCTACAACTTGGCGGACGAATATTTTAACATCACCCACCCCTATGGGCGTTGGAAGGATACCGGCGTCAAGCTCACCGGCGGGGCGGTGCAGACGCTGACCGCACTGTTCCTGGAAATGTGGAACGCCTCTGTCAGAGGACAGCAGGAGGAGAGCGGCTGGGAGAAATATCTGGAGGCTGCCGGAGCAGGGCGGCTCCCGGCAGCGGCGCAGTTTTCAGACGAGAAGGTGTCTGCAGCCCGAGAAAGGGCAGATGAGGCAGCTGTCGCGCAGGATGAGCAGAAGTTGGATGCCTTGGGGAACGGCTTCGTCCAGCCCTATGCGGACAGCCCGCTGGATGACGAGTACATGGGAGAAAATGTGTACCTGAACCTGATCAAGAGCGCGAAGCACCGGTTCTATGCGGCAACGCCTTATCTGATCATCAGCGATGAGATGACCCGAGAGCTGGGGCTGGCGGCCAAGCGGGGCGTGGATGTGCGGATCATCACCCCGGGCATCCCGGACAAAAAGCTGATCTACAAGGTGACCCGCTCCTACTATGCGGGACTTGCCATGCAGGGGGTGCGGATCTATGAATATACGCCGGGCTTTATTCATGCCAAGCAGACGTTCTGTGACGGCGTGGCGGCCACAGTGGGAACCATCAACATGGATTACCGCAGTCTGTATCATCATTTTGAAAACGGGGTATTTCTGTACGGATGCCCGGCGGTGGAACAGATCGGGGAAGATTTTGCACAGCTGTTCCCGGTGTGTCGGGAGGTGACCGAGCAATACCGGAGCGGACGCTCCACCGTGCTGCGGATTGCCCAGTGTGTGCTGCGGCTGGTTGCACCGCTCTTATAGCATCGGCAATCAGGAGAAAAACGGTTTCTCATCAGGAACAGATCAGACAGAAGAAATAGAAAAAATACGAAGGGCCGGGAGGCCTGGACAGGGGAAGAGACGATGAATACTTTTACAGGTTATGAACTTTTGTGGCTGTTTTTCCTGTATTCCTTCGGTGGATGGGTACTGGAAACCGTGACAGCTGCGCTGAAACAGAAACGGTTCGTGAACCGTGGCCTGGTCAACGGGCCGTTCTGCGTGATCTATGGTATCACGGCGGTTGTCATGACCGTGGGCCTGCAGGAGCTGACCGGCGGCTGGCTCTATCTTTTTGCAGTCGTCTATGCAACGGCGGCGGAGTGGATCAGCGGCCATCTCATTGAAAAAATATTCCGGGAGCGCTGGTGGGACTACTCTGATGTCCGCTGGAACCTGGACGGCTATATCTGCCTGCCGGCATCCCTGATCTTTGGCGCGCTGGGTTTCTGTACTGTTCGTTTCGGCAACCGCCTGCTGCTGCAGCTTTTGAAATTCCTGCCGGGCGTGGTGATGCGGATGGTTTTGCTGGCGCTGGTGGCTGTACTGCTGGTGGACATTCTGGCGTCCTGCATCCTGCTGTTCGGACACAGCAAGCATGCAGCCCGCTGGGCAGAAACGGATGAACGCATCGACGAAGTCAGCGAAGAGCTGGGCTCCTGGATCTCCCGGCGTGTGGAGCGGCGTATCCGAAAAGCCTATCCGAAGATTCAGGCCGTGGAGGCAAGGCTGGCCAATGAGAAGGTATTTGCGGCGGGCTGCGGTTTCTATAAGGTTGTCATGCTGTTTTTCATCGGCGCTTTTCTCGGCGACATCACGGAAACCATCTTCTGCCGGGTCACCGCCGGTGTGTGGATGAGCCGCAGCAGCGTGGTGTGGGGCCCCTTCAGCATCGTCTGGGGACTGGCCATCGCGCTGGCCACCGCCCTTCTGTACAAGTATAAGAACCGGAGTGACCGGTTCCTTTTCCTCATCGGTACCCTGCTGGGCGGCGCCTACGAGTACCTGTGCAGTGTCTTCACCGAGCTGGTGTTCGGCAAGGTGTTCTGGGACTACAGCAAGATCCCCTTCAACCTGGGCGGCAGGATCAACCTGCTGTACTGCTTCTTCTGGGGCATCGCGGCGGTGGTGTGGCTCAAACTCCTCTGCCCGCTTATGGAAAAATGGATCGAAAAGCTCCCTGTCGTGGGCGGCAAGCTTCTGACCTGGGCGCTGATCGTTTTCATGTGCTGCAATGTGGCCGTGTCCTGCGTGGCACTGGTGCGGCACGACCAGAGAAGCAAAGGCGTGGAAGCCACCAGTGGCTGGCAGAAATGGGCCGATGTGCATTACGACGATGCAAAGATGGCGAAGATTTATCCAAATGCTATCGAGACGGAATAGACAGGGAAAAATTTCACAGGAATTTTCAGAAGAGTGGCCGGATGCGTTCTGGCCATTCTTTTTTAGTGAAAATCCCGAATAATTTGTGCTTTCCTTTAAAATGTAGGAATGTTATGATATAATAAAGCAAGAAAAGGAATTAGACGATCAATCACCGGAGGGGAAAAGAATGGAGAAGAAATATCTTTTGGGAATTGATATCGGAACGAGCGCCTGTAAGGTGGCACTTTTTACTCTGGATGGACAGGTAAAGGCCGCGGCCTCGGGAGACTATGCCGTATATTATCCGAAACCGGGATGGGCAGAGCAGAACCCGGATGAGTGGTGGGATGCGGTGTGCCAGGCAACGAAGAAATGTCTGGAGAAAGGTGCGGTGGCGCCGGAGGAGATCGCAGGGATCGGCATTGACGGACAGGGCTGGTCCGCCATTGCCATTGACAGGGAAGGTCATGTGCTGACGAACACGCCCATCTGGATGGATACCCGGGCGCAGGACATCTGTGACCGCCTGAATGCGCAGATCGGTGCAGATCGGATATTTGAGGTGTCCGGCAATATGCTCCGGCCATCTTACACGACGGCCAAGATCATCTGGTATAAGGAAAATTTGCCGGAGGTTTATGCGAAGATCGACAAGATCCTGCAGGCCAACAGCTTTATCGCTTACCGGCTGACCGGTGCCGTGACACAGGATATCTGCCAGAGCTATGGCTTCCACTGCTTCAACATGCGCACCGGGCAGTGGGATATGGATATGTGTGACGAGCTGGGCATCCCTCGGCATTTTTTACCCAAGATCGTGCCCTGTCATCAGGTGGTGGGAACCGTTACCGAAGAAGCAGCGGTACAGATTGGTCTGGTCAGCGGCATTCCTGTGGTGGCAGGCGGTCTGGATGCAGCCTGCGGGGCACTGGGAGCCGGTGTCATTCATGCGGGCGAGACCCAGGAGCAGGGCGGACAGGCAGGCGGCATGAGCATCTGTATGGATAGCTATACCGCGGATCCCCGTCTCATCCTCGGCTATCATGTGGTGCCGGGCAAATGGCTGCTGCAGGGCGGAAGCACCGGCGGCGGGGGTGTGATGAAATGGATGGAACGGGAATTTGGCGCCTATGAGCGCAGCATTGCGAAAGAGACCGGCAAATCTTCCCTGGATCAGTATAATGAACAGGCGGCAGCGATACCGCCGGGAAGCGAGGGCGTGGTCTTTCTGCCCTATATGTCCGGAGAGCGTTCTCCCATCTGGGATCCCAACGCGAAAGGGGTATTTTACGGGTTGGATTTCGGCAAGACGAAGGCCCACATGATCCGGGCGGCTATGGAGGGCGTGGCATTTTCCCTGAAACACAATCTGGATATCGCAGAAAGTGTGGGGGCGCATGTAGAGGTTCTCCGCGCCATGGGCGGTTCTGCCAACTCTCTTTTTGTGGACGCAGATCAAGACAGATATCACCGGGAAAAAGGTGATCGTTCCGTTTTCGGACGCGGCAACCACGCTGGGGGCAGTGCTCCTGGCCGGTGTGGGGGTAGGCATTTATCGGGATTTCGACGATGCGGTGAACCGGACGGTACATATCACGAGAGAGCATACACCGGATGACAGCACCCATGATGCTTATATGAGAAACTATGAGATCTATTTGGATCTTTACAAAGATCTGAAAAATATAATGAATCAATAAAACAGGAGGAGAAGAAGCATGAAAGCAGGAGTTGTACACGCAAGAGAGGATATTCGGTACGAGGAGATTGAGAAGCCCAAAGCAACAGCGGGCCATGTGCTGATCAAGGTAAAGTATACGGGAATCTGTGGTTCTGATATTCCGCGGGTAAACGGAAATGCCTGCCATTTCTTCCCGAATGTACTCGGACATGAGTTTTCGGGAGTGGTAGAGGAGATCGGAGAAGGTGTGACAAGCCTCAAGCCCGGAGACAGAGTGGCCGGTGTTCCGCTGGTGCCCTGCATGAAATGTGAGGACTGCCAGAAGGGCAACTATTCTCTGTGCAAGCACTACAGCTTTATTGGTTCCAGAGAGTTCGGCAGCTTCGCAGAATATGTGGCAGTGCCGGAGAAAAATGCGGTAAAATTTGACGACAGCGTTTCCTTTGAGCAGGGTGCATTTTTCGAGCCTGCAACAGTGGCGTTGCACGGTCTGCTGCGGGTGCCTTATGAAGGCGGAAAGACGGTGGCCATCCTGGGCGGCGGCACCATCGGTATGTTTACCGCACAGTGGGCAAAGATTTTCGGCGCAAAAGAGGTTGTGATCTTTGATATCGCCAAAGAGCGTCTGGACATGGGCATGCGCCTGGGTGCAACGGCAGGCATCAATACGAAGGATGCGGATTTCATGGAGCAGGCAATGGCACTGACCGGCGGCAGAGGCTTTGACTATGTATACGAGACCGCAGGCAATACCATCACCATGAAGATGGCCTTTGAACTGGCTGCCAACAAAGCCAATGTATGCTTCATCGGCACGCCCACGAAAGAACTGACCTTTACCGTAGCCGAGTGGGAGAACATCAACCGTAAAGAATTCAACCTGACCGGTTCCTGGATGTCCTACAGCGCACCGTTCCCGGGAAAAGAGTGGGATCTGGCAGCACATTACTTCAAGACCGGAGATCTGAAGTTTGACGATTCCTTTATTTTCAGAAAAATGCCGCTGAGCCAGATTGCAGATGCCTTCGAGATGTACAAGACACCGGGCACCGTAAAGGGCAAGATCCTGATCGACAGTGAAAAGTAGGAGAAGCATATGATAACGACAGTTACAATGAATGCGGCGCTGGATAAGGCGTATTTTATGACAGATGAGATCAAGAACGGCACGGTGATGCGGGTATCCAAAAGCCGCACCACCGCAGGCGGCAAGGGACTGAATGTGGCCCGGGTCATTGCCCTGTGCGGGGCAAAGGTGCAGGCCACCGGCCTGGTGGGCGGTTACAACGGGCAGCAGCTGGAGCATCTGCTGGAGCAGGACGGAATTCCCCACAGCTTTGGCTATGTAAATGGAGAGACCCGCTGCTGTATCAACATTCTGGATCCGGGCTACGGTTCCACAGAATATCTGGAGCCGGGCTTTACCGTCAGCCCGGAAGAGGAGAAACAGTTTATGGATCGGCTGCCGCAGATCATACAGGACAGTGATGTGGTGACGATTTCCGGCAGCATTCCCCGGGGTGTGAGCAGCGATGTGTACGGAAAGATCATTTCTCTTGCAAAAGGCATGGGAAAGAAAGTGATCCTGGATTCCAGCGGAGATACGCTGAAAGCCGGTCTTCGGGCCTGCCCGGACATGGTGAAGCCCAACCGGGATGAGATGGAGCAGCTGTTCGGAGAAAAACTGGACAGTATGGAGGCCGTGATCGCCTGCGCGGAGAAGATTCAGGCCATGGGCATTCCTCATGTGGTCGTTTCCCTGGGCGGGGACGGCGCCCTGCTTGTGTGCAGGGAAGGTTGCTACCGTGCCGTGATCCCCAGGCTGGAAGTGGTGAACACCGTGGGCTGCGGTGACTCCATGGTGGGCGCCTTTGCCGTTGCTCTGGAGAAAAACTATCCGCCGGAAAAAGCGCTGAAATATGCGGCGTCTGTTGCCACGGCCAATGCATTGTCTCCCAATACCGGGGATTTTGAGCCGAAGATGGCAGGCATCCTGATGGAACAGATCACAGTAGAGAAACTGAAATAAAAAATAACAGGAAAGAAGGAGATAACGATGGCACTGGTTACAACGAGAGAACTTTTTGCAGATGCGCAGAAAAACGGCTATGCGATCGGCGCATTTAATGTGGAAAATATGGAAATGGTACAGGCAGTGGCAGCAGCAGCGGAGGAGCTGAAAGCTCCTGTGATCATGCAGACAACCCCCTCTACCGTAAAATATGCAGATCTGAAATATTTTTACGCCAATGCAAAGGCAGCGGCAGAGATGGCGTCGGTACCGATCGTCATGCATCTGGATCACGGCAACAGTTTTGATCTGGCCATGCGTGCCCTGCGGGTAGGCTATACGTCCATCATGATCGACGGTTCCCATGAGAGCTTTGAGGATAATATCGCAGTCAGCAAGGCCGTGGCAGATGCGTGCCATCCGTCCGGTGTGCCGGTGGAGGCAGAGCTTGGAAAAGTAGGCGGCAAAGAGGATGATCTGGAAGCCGGGGATGAGAATCCTTACACCGATCCGCAGCAGGCAAGGGAATTTGTTGAGAGAACCGGCGTAGATTCTCTGGCGGTTGCCATCGGCACCGCCCATGGCGTATACAAGGGAATCCCGAAGGTAGACGTAGACCGCTTAAGCGCCATCCGTGAGGTAGTAACCATTCCTCTCGTTCTGCATGGAACTTCCGGTGTGCCGGATGATATTGTCAGAGAGTGTGTCCGCAGAGGTATCTGCAAGGTAAACTATGCGACAGACTTAAGAATCGCATTTTCCAAGGGCGTGAAAGCGTATATGCAGGAAGATCCCGATGTGTTTGACCCGAAGAAATACAATGCCCGGGGAAGAGAAGAAGTGAAACAGTACGTCATGAGCAAGATCCTTGTGTGCGGCAGTGACGGACGGGCCTGATCAGACAGGAATTCAGAAATATTGATACAAATTTATGAAAAAAATCGATTTTGAAAACGGAACTGTAACCAATCACATTTTAAGTGCTGCGCTGCCGATGCTGGTGGCGCAGCTTTTGAACCTTCTGTACAACATTGTGGACCGGATCTATATTGCCCGGATCCCGGATGTGGGGACGGTGGCGCTGGGGGCGGTGGGTTTATGCTTTCCGATCATTGTGATCATCACGGCGTTCAGCAACCTGTTCGGCACCGGCGGGGCGCCGCTGTTTGCCATCAGCCAGGGACAGGGGGGATGCGAAAAAGGCGGATCAGATCATGAACACGGCGTTTACCATGGTGTGCGGGGCGGCGCTGCTTCTGATGGTGATCGGAATGCTGTTTGCCAGACCGCTGCTGTTTCTGTTTGGCGCGTCCGCGGACGGCATCCAGTATGCGTACCCGTATCTGATGATTTATCTGCTGGGCACGCTGCCGGCCATGATCGCCACGGGCATGAATCCTTTCATCAACGCCCAGGGCTATGCCACCATTGGCATGCTGTCGGTGGCAGTGGGGGGCGGGCACCAATCTGGTGCTGGACCCGGTGCTGATGTTCGGTCTGCATCTGGGCATCCAGGGGGCGGCCATTGCCACGGTGCTGTCTCAGATTCTGTCGGCGGTCTTTGTGTTTACCTTTCTGCACGGGAAAGCGGAGCTGAAGGTGCGGCTGCTGCGAAAGGACGAACTGGCGGAAAGTCTGCCGCTGGCGGCCAATATCATCAGTCTGGGAACGGCGGGCTTTATCATGCAGCTGACCAACAGTCTGGTGAGTATTTCCTGCAACCATGTGCTGTCGGTGACCGGCGGGGATCTGTACATCTCTATCATGACGATCATTTCCAGCGTCCGGCAGCTGGTGGAGACACCCATCCATGCCATGAGCGAGGGCGCTTCCCCGGTGCTGAGCTATAATTACGGGGCCAGACGGCCTGCCCGGGTACGGAAGTCCATCCGGGTGGTGGCGACGCTGGTGCTGCTGTACACGGCACTGACGTGGAGTGTGATCCTGCTGGCGCCGGAGGCGCTGATCCGCATTTTCAGCTCAGATGCCACGCTGGTCAGCCATGCGGTCCGGCCGCTGAATTTGTATTTCGCGGCGTTTGTGTTCATGGATCTGCAGTACATCGGACAGATGGTGTTCAAATCATTAAATAAGAAAAAGCAGGCCATCTTTTTCTCTATTTTGAGAAAAAGTGGTGATCGTGGTGCCGCTGACGTATTTTCTGCCCTTTGGGCTTTCCATGGGGACGGATGGCGTGTTCCTGGCGGAGCCGGTGTCCAACGTCATCGGCGGGGGCCTGTGCTTTGTGACGATGCTGGCGACCGTGCTGCCGGAGCTTCGGAAGATAGAGGAAGCACAGCAGTAAGCCAAGCAGATGATTCATGAAGCCGGGACGTTGCGAGGAGCGGACGCAGCTGCCGCCTCTGCCCGTCTCCTTACTTCCTCCAGAAACAGCCCAGCGGCCTTTCCAAAGACACTGTCCCGTTTCCACACGAGATGATAGTGGATCTCCAGCGGCATCTGCAGCAGCTCTTCCCGGCGGATGACAGGAAGCCGGGCAAAGGCATCCTTCCGGGGCATGAGCACGCCCCAGGCGGAGGTGTCGGGCAGCGCGAGACTTTCATAGCGGGACGTGTGGGGCGGCTGCAGCAGAACGGAGAAATCCAGGCTGCCGTGATCCAGCCGCTCGGTGATGTCCGTGGCATCGGCGCTGTAGAAATGAAACCGGATGTCCGGATACTGCTTTTGCAGGGCGGAAGCCGCTGCCAGAAGGGTGTGCGTGGGATTGCCGCCCAGCACGATTTCCCCGGAAATCTCCCGGGAATCAGAAGAAATGTCCCGCTCGGTCTTTTCCACCAGGGATACGATATCCTCGGCCCGTTTGCGCAGCAGGATCCCCTCCTCGGTCAGCGTGATCTTGCGTTTTCCCCGGATGAGCAGCTGCTTCCCCAGCTCCTGTTCCAGCTCCATGAGCTGCTTGGACAGGGAGGGCTGGGCGATGTGCAGGCTTTCCGCCGCTCTTGTAATATTCTCTTCTCTTGCAACTGCCAGAAAATAGCGCAGGATGCGAATGTCCATACAGATTCCCCCACTATCATTTTTCTCTTATTTTAATCCAAAATATCATTCCTGTAAACTATGGTAAATGATAGCTAATATATATATGCTATGAAAAGAACAACTGCGTATAATGAACAGAATAAAGGAAGATATCCTATCAAGTATGACAGCAATATCAAGTGTGACAGCGATATCACGGAAAATCTGTCAGACATTTGTATAAATGAAGTCAAAATGCAGACGGACATCAACGGAAACAAAAACAATAGAAGAGACAAAGAATAGAAATCGAGGGGAAACTATGAGCGGACAAACGAAAAAGCGGAGTATGGATATGCTGCATGGCTCCATCTGGAACAAACTCATCCTGTACGCATTGCCGGTGGCGGCCACGGGCATTCTGGAGCAGCTGTTTAACGCCTCTGACGTGGCCATTGTGGGCAATTTTACCGGCGAGATGCGGACGGTGGCGGTGGCGGCCGTGGGCGCCAACAGCCCCATCGTGGGCCTGCTGCTGAACCTATTCATCGGCATTGCCTTGGGCGCCAATGTGGTCATCGCCCATGCAGTGGGCCAGGGGGGATGAGAAAACCATTCACCACGCGGTACATACGGCGGTGATCATGGCTGTGGCGGGCGGCGCCCTGGTGGCGGTCATCGGCGAGCTGGGTGTGGGCAGCCTGCTGCGGATGCTGAACGTGCCGGAGGACGTATTTCCTCAGGCGTTGCTGTATATCCGCATTTACCTGCTGGGGTTGCCGGTCATTCTCTTATACAATTTTGAGGCGGCGATCTTCCGGAGTGTCGGCGAGACAAGGATGCCGCTGGAGGCGCTGGCCATCTCCGGTGTCTTGAACGTCTGTCTCAATCTGTTTTTCGTGGTGGTGCTGCATATGACGGTCAACGGCGTTGCCATTGCCACGGTACTTTCCAACGCGGTGAGTTCCCTGATCCTGCTGGTGAAGCTGCTGCGGACGGATCAGGCCATCCGCATCCGGCTGGACGAGCTTCGTTTCCACAAGGATGTGTTTGTGAAGATTCTGCGCATCGGCCTGCCTGCGGGCATCCAGAGCGCCGTGTTTGCTGTTGCCAACATCGTGATCCAGTCGGCCATCAACAGCCTGGGTACGGTGGTCATCGCCGCTTCCAGCGCGGCCTTCAATCTGGAAATATTTGCCTACGATGTGCTGAACGCTTTCAGCCAGGCGTGCACCACCTTCACCGGCCAGAATTTCGGCGCCGGGCAGATCAAGCGCTGCCGGAAGGTGCTGCTTTTGTGCCTGCTGGAGGACACCATCGCCACGGCAGCCACCATTTTTATCGTATTGTTTTTTGGAAAAAATCTGCTGGCGATCTTCAACAGCGATCCGGCGGTCATCGAGATTGGCTATACCAGACTGCTGCTGATCTTCTCGGCATATACGTTTACCATGCTGTATGAGAATTTCTCCGGCTACCTGCGGGGCTTCGGTATATCCGTGGTACCGGCGGTACTCACCATCATCGGCGTGTGCGGCGTCCGCCTGCTGTGGATCTTCACCGCATTCCCCAGAAGCCAGACCTTCCGCACCATCATGATGGCGTACCCCATCAGCCTGTCCACCACGGCGCTACTCATGTTCCTGGCGCTCATGTGGTACCGCCCGGCGCGGAAGCACCTGCAGCAATCGTAAAACCCGAGGGAAGATTTCTGTGATGTGAATGATCTGCCCCGCAGCGTCATGACAGAGCATATGGAAAATAAAAGATGTCTGCTTTTTGCCGAATGATCGGCAGAAGGTTCAGGCATCTTTTTTCATGATAACAGGTGCTCCTTTCGTTGATTTGAAAACATAAACGTAGTAAAATACAGATAACAATACCTGTCGAAAAGAGGAGGCCTGGCGTGCTATGGCTTACAACGATAAAGAGGCGTCGCGGTTCGTGACGGAGATGTCGGAGCGGCAGATTTCCGCCCGGGAATTTTTCAGTGTAGGGTTGCTGGACGCGCTGCAGCGGGATTTCGGCCTGGAGCGGGCAGCGATCTTCATTTATAACACCGAAGGGCAGTTCCTTTCCTGGATCCGGAAAAACGGAATGGAAGTGGCCGGGGCAGATCACGCCTATTCGCGGATCCTGCGCTACGATAAGATGCGAAAAACCATGTATGAGGAGGCAGTTGCCGACGGATTGACCTATTTTAATCAAAATCCGCGGATGTACCGGGCCTCTGATTTTTATGCAAAAAATACCTACGACAAATCCAGCTTTGTGCGGCTCATCGAGAAGGAGTTCGGTGCCCACTACTGTCTTTCTCTGGCGTTTGGCATCAACGCCTACATCCAGATCGCTTTTTTCAAAACAAAAGAGGAGGGGGATTTCTCCGACGCGGAGGTGGAGAGCTTCCAGGAGATTTACCGCTATATCGCTACCTCCTACGTGGGCTTCAAGAAGCATGAGCAGGCGAAGATCATTTCCAATATCCAGGACGAGATCATTTCCTCCGGGGAGCATGCCTACCTGATCACCGACGATTTCATGCACATCATCGGTTACAACCGGGAGGCGGTCCGGCTGCTGGTGAGCGTTCTGGGCCAGTCGGCGGCGGAGGAGATCGAGCACCATGCCCGGTGCCTGTGGCTGCCGTTTCTGCTGGAAGGAAAGGCTGGCCAGGTGGAGGGCGACCGGGTAGTGATCAAGGAGATCAAAAACTGTGTGTTCAAGATCTATACGTACGACCAGAGCTACAGCCATGGCATTGTTGACCGGTATCACTGGATCACCATTTCCCGGAAAGATCCGGTGGAGGAGAAGAACCACAAGGAGGAGATTGCCCTGACGCCTGCCGAGCAGAAGGTGGCAGAGCTTCTGTGCAAAGGCTTTACCTATCAGAAGGTGGCGGATGAGCTGTGCATCAGCTATCATACGGTAAAAAATCACGTGCAGAATATTTTTTCCAAATACCATGTAAACAACCGGTACGAGCTGTATGAGGTGCTAAAATAGGGAGACCTTCCTATTGTTTTTGGGGCAGGTGCAACCTATAATATGATTGACTGATAAAAATATAACAATAACAAACGAAACAGGATAAGAGGGGTCATTTTGGAAAAGGGAATTATTTTTAATATCCAGCAGTTTACCATCAATGATGGACCCGGCATCCGGACAGAGATTTTCATGAAGGGATGTCCCATGCGGTGCAAATGGTGCAGCAATCCGGAGAGTCAGAAGCTGGCGTCCGAGCCGGGCGTGTACCCGTCCAAATGCATTTCCGAGCAGAAATGCGGGCTTTGCACGAAGGTCTGTAAGCAGCAGGCGCTGCTTTTCGGTGAAGAGAAGATCTGGGGCATTGACAGGAGCAAATGCATCGGCTGTACTCAGTGCGTGGAGGCCTGTCCCTCGGAGGCCATCAAGCGCTGGGGCGAGCACATGACTGTGGAAGAGGTTATGAAGGTCATTGAGAAGGATCGAAAATACTACGAGCGTTCCGGTGGCGGGATGACCGTATCCGGCGGCGATCCGCTGGTGCAGCACGAATTTACGAGAGAGCTTCTGAAGGCCAGCCGGGAGGCCGGCATCCATACATGTCTGGAATCCACCTTTTATGCAGACTGGGATATCGTTGCGGATACGGTACAGTACGCGGATCTGCTCATTTCCGATGTGAAGCACATGGACAGCGAGATCCATAAGAAATACACCGGCATGGGCTGTGAACAGATTCTGGACAATCTGGCACACCTGGCGCGGGAAGGACATGAGATGATCCTCCGTATTCCCGTCATTCCAGGCATCAACGATGACATGGAAAATATCACCAGAACGGCGGATTTCCTGGAGAGCCAGATCGGCAGCAGCCTGCGTACCCTGCAGCTCTTAAGCTTCATGCGGATGGGCGAGGAGAAATGTGCTTCCCTGGGAAGACCATACGAGATGAAGGATCTGGAGTTTGACCGGGAAGAGTTCCAGAAAAAGGTAGAAGGCATCGCAGACTATTTCAACAGCCGCGGCATCCACTGTGTCGTGGGCACCAAGGAAAAAGAATAAAAACAAATAACCATTCATCATATTTTTTTAGAAGGAGAGAGAACGATGAGCGAAGTACACACCACAGCACGCGGCGTAGATCCGTATGACAAAAACTACTGTATCGGATATCAGGTTGGCCACAAGGACTGGTCCCCGTATCCCCGTGTCAACCATCTGAGAAAAGCATTCCTGGATCGGGAGTACCTGATTGACGTGGAGCGTTTCCGCAACGTGACAGAGGCTTATCAGGAAAATGAGAGAGCAACGACCAAGATCAAATGTGCGAAAGCCTTTGAGAAGATCCTGCTGAACGCAACTCTTCGAATCTACGATGAGGAGCTGATCCTGGGCGAGATCTGTGCACCGGCAAAGGCATCCCCCCAGTACCCGGAGTTTTCCATCGACTGGATGCTCTACGAGGCACTGTATGAGCCCTTCGAGAAGCGGGAACATGACCAGCACTATTTTGCAAATGAAGAGGACAGACAGGAGTTCATCAAGCTGTGTGCTTACTGGAAGGGCAAGACCGTTGAGGATCTGGCCAACGAGTACATGGATGAGGAAATGAAGAAGGGCTCCGAGGTGGGCAAGAAGATTTTCCAGACAAACCTGTACCACTACGGCGGCATCGGCCATCTGGTCATGGATTATGAGCGTCTCATGAAGGAAGGCTTCGACGGCATGATCAGAAGAGCCGAGGAAGGCCTTACAAAGCTCACCAAGAAGGATCCTGATTTTGCAGTAAAGAGAGAGTTCTACGACGCTGTTCTCATCTGCCATAAAGCAGCAAAGAAATACATCGCAAGATACGAGGCACTGGCCCGGGAGAAGGCAGCAGAAGAAGCTGACCCGAAGAGAAAAGAAGAGCTTCTTGCCATGGCTGACAACTGTCACCAGATCGCAGGCGGCCCGGCACAGAGCTTCTGGCAGGCACTGCAGCTGTTCAACTTTGCCACAACCATGACCCAGATTGAGAGCAACGGACATTCCATCTCCTACGGCAGAATGGATCAGTGGCTGTATCCTTACTATGAGAAAGACATCAAGGAAGGCAAGATCACCAAGGAGTTCGCACAGGAGCTTCTGGAGGTTACCTTCGTAAAGATGAACAACCCCACCAAGGTCAGAGACGGCGGTACTGCAAAAGTCCGTCAGGGCCGTGGCTTCGGCGGCGAATGTCTGACCATCGGCGGCGCTGATAAGGACGGCAACGACCTGACCAACGACCTGACCATGATGATGCTGGATGCATCTGTCCATACAAGAATGATGTGCCCGTGGCTCCTAGTGAGAATGCATGAGGGCACCCCCTATGAGGTAAAGGTAAAGGCCATCGAGTGTATCCGTGCCGGATATGGCCATCCGAAGATCTTCAACGATGCGCCTACGATCAAGGCATTTGCAAGAAAGGGCGTGCCGGCAGAGGAGGCAGCAGATTATGCAATCGTT
Source organism: Oscillospiraceae bacterium NTUH-002-81 (assembly GCA_032620915.1). Taxonomy (NCBI): domain Bacteria; kingdom Bacillati; phylum Bacillota; class Clostridia; order Eubacteriales; family Oscillospiraceae; species Oscillospiraceae bacterium NTUH-002-81. Next base: position 2,817,518 of record CP136052.1, on the reverse strand, counting down.
GGCTGCGTTGAGCCTTCTATCCCCGGTAAAGAGTATGGCTGGCATGACGCTGCTTACATCAATACCGCAAAATTCATGGAAATGGTATTAAACGGCGGCAGATGTCTGGATTGCGGAGAGCAGTGTCCGAGATGGGAGAAATGCGGCAAGCTGGGCAAGCATCTTGGCCCGGATACCGGCAACCTGGCAGATTATAAGAACATGGATGAGCTGCTGGAGAGCGTGAAGAAGCAGTTTGAGTACTGGCTGGATCAGATGTGTGCATGTCTGAATGTCATTGACCGGGCACACAGAGAGAGAAAGCCGCTGCCGTATGTATCCGCATTTTTCGAAGACTGTCTGGAGAAGGGCGTAGACCTTTCCGCAGGCGGTGCAAAATACAACGGCATTGGACCCCAGGCACTGGGTGTGGCTACCTGCGCAGACTCCCTTGTCTCGATCAAGCAGCTGGTATTTGATGAGAAGAAATACACCGGTGCAGAGCTTCTCCAGGCGATCAAAGATAACTGGGAAGGCCATGAGGTACTTCATCAGCTCATCAACAGCTCCAAGGTGCATCACTACGGCAACGATGATGATTACGCAGATGATCTGTTCAAATTCATCTTCGAGTGCTACTGTAAGACACTGATCGGCAGACCGACCATCCGCGGCGGCCAGTTCAACCCGGGCGTTTACTCTGTAAGCGGCAACGTTTCCATGGGTCTTGGCACCAATGCTTCCCTGGATGGAAGAAAGAAGGGAGAGGCCATCTCTGATAACATGGGACCGGTACATACCGAGGCCGGTTCTCACGACACCAAGGGCCCCACCGCTCTGGCAAACTCTGTCGGCAAGGTGGACCACAGCCTGGCACCCAACGGTACGCTGCTGAACGTTCGTTTCCCGGAGAACGCAGTGACCGGTGTGGAGGGAAGAGACAACCTGTTAAGCTTCGTGGACGGCTATCTGGCCAATGACCCGATGCATGTGCAGTTCAACATCATGAGCGCAGATACGATGCGGGCTGCCCAGAAAGATCCCGACAGCTACCGCGATATGCTTGTTCGAGTGGCCGGATACAGCGCATACTTCGTAGAGCTGGGAGATGCACTGCAGAAAGACCTGATCCAGAGAACAGAACTGCATTTCTGATCCCGGTATTTGAAACACCAGGATAACAAATGTAACATATAAATGAAAACCTTCAGACAGAGAAGTAACAGAGGCTTACCCTGCCTGGAGGTTTTTCTGCTTATCCGGCAGATTCGGAAAATATTCAAAAGGAGAAAAAGAATGTTAGGAAATTTTTCATATTGTAATCCAACAAAATTATATTTTGGAGAAAAGGCGCTGGGCAAGCTGGGTACAGAGCTGAAGAAATACGGCCCAAATGTGGTACTCGTCTATGGCGGCGGTTCCATTAAGAAAAATGGCATCTATGATGAAGTCATGGACATACTGAAAGCAGAGGGCAAGCAGGTGGCGGAAATTTCCGGTGTCATGCCCAATCCCACATCTGACAAGCTGCGGGAGGGGTGTTGCCATTGCCAGAGCGCACAGGGCAGATTTTCTGCTGGCTGTGGGCGGAGGCTCCGTGTGTGATTACACAAAGGCTGTGTCTGTCGCTGTCAACTGCGATGAGGATCCGTGGGAAAAATATTATGTGAAGTTTGAAGAACCCAGCTGTGAGACGTTGCCGGTGGGATGTGTACTGACGATGGTAGGAACAGGTTCTGAGATGAATGCCGGTGCGGTCATCACCGACCATGCCAGCAAGATGAAGATCTGCCATGTATTCCGGGATGAGAAGATCATGCCCCGGTTTGCCATCTTAAATCCCCGGTACACCATGACCCTTCCTCACCGTCAGATGGTGGCAGGTTGTTACGACATTTTCAGCCATATCTGTGAACAGTATTTTTCAGGGGAGGATGACAACACCAGTGATTACATCAGTGAGGGACTGATGCGTTCTCTCATTCATTCCAGCCGGATCGCCAATGAAAATCCGGAGGATTATGAGGCAAGAAGCAATATCATGTGGACGGCAACCTGGGCGTTGAACACGTTGGTGGCAAAGGGCAAAAAGACAGATTGGATGGTACATATGATCGGTCAGGCAGCCGGGGCTGTCACAGATGCTACCCATGGCATGACCCTTTCAGCCGTGTCCCTTCCCTACTATCGGTTCATCCTGGATGCGGGCCTGCCCAAATTTACCCGCTTTGCCAAGAATGTCTGGGAAGTAAGCGCCGACGGTAAATCTGACCGGGAAGTGGCAGAGGAAGGGCTCAGCGCCATGGAAGCCTGGATGCGGGAGCTGGGACTTGCCATGTCTCTTTCTGAGATTGGCGCGACAGAAGATATGATCGAGGATATCGTGAAGGGTACGATCATCCTGAAAGGTGGTTATCGGGTGCTGACGAAGGAGGAAATCCGGGAAATTGTAAAAATGTCCATGTAATTCTTTGGACTTTCCATAAAACATTTTGAATCATATGCAAATATTCATGCTTCCTGGCGTTCACAAAATTATTAGCACGCACCTCTTGATAATGGAAGTCGATTTTTGTCCTGTCTTGTGTATCCCGGAAGTGCCTGTTTTACAGGCTTTCCGGGGCATCAGTCATTTTGTCTGGTATTGTAAAGCAGTGTCAGATTTGTCGTAAATGTCGTAAATTTGTGGTCAAAAAATGATGAGAAATGGAGAGTGCTAATAAAATGAACGCAGGCAGCGAAGCAACTGCGTTCATGAGCAAGTAGCGAAAGCGGATTGCGAATGTCCTGTTTATGTAACGTATACGAATGTAAATGGATATCTGATCCCGAATCTCATCTATAAATCCGGTGAGCAGATGGAGCAGCTTGGCAAGTATGGTTTTCTTCGCAGAGATTATCTGAAAAACCATCGAAATACAACCTATCAGGTGATGCTTTTACAGGATACAATTGGAGAACACCTTTTGGAAGTAGATAAAGCAGCAAGAGAACGGGAAGAAGTGATTCTGAAGCAACTGGAAGAAAAAGAACCACTGCCGGATAAAAAAGCAGATCAAATGGCATGGGTAAGAGCTGCTAATCAACACAGAGCGATTGCGGAAGAGATTATTCTCAAGGAATTGATTTATGTATAAGGATTGCCAGTAACTAATCTGGCAGGTAACTGATAAAAATAGAATATTGTGAGCGAAGTAAGGCGTGAGTCATAAGATATGGCTTGCGTCTTTTTCTTTTGAACTGGAAAGGAGGATGGGAGCATGGCACAGATTTTTCGTGTAGAGAGAACTAAGAATTTTACGGTAATGAGTAATCATCATTTCAAGAATAAGAATCTGACATTGAAAGCGAAAGGTCTATTATCGCTGATGTTAAGTTTGCCAGATGACTGGAATTACAATATGCAAGGACTGGCAACATTGAGCAGAGATGGGATTGATTCTGTTCGTTCTGCAATTAAGGAATTAGAGCATCATGGATATGTGGAACGTCATAGATTGCGTAATGAGTATGGCTTTTATGGCGATACCAAATATATTATCCGGGAAGTTCCATTAGGAGAAGAAAATGATTAAGTAGAGAATAGAAGTGCCTAAGGGTGGATAGTCCAATTTTGGACAATCAGGTCATAGGAAATTTCTATCTCCGGACATCAGAAAATAGGAAAACCAGATATGGTAAATCCCATACTGGACAAACCGTTGCTATTAAGATGTGCTTGTACTTTCAGCTTGTCTTATTAAGCTGTGCTTCTTGTGATTTTAAATGCGATATTTCGGAATTGAATTATGATTTTTGATAGATTAGATTGTTTGAAACGCATTTTTATGATATGATGATAAATACCATGTGAACAGATATTTCAAGCAAATAAGATTGAGGTGAAAAAATGGCAGTTAGTTACAAGAAATTGTGGAAATTGTTAATTGATAAAGAAATGATGAAGAAAGATTTGCGTGCAATGACAGGAGTTAGTACAACAACGATGTCTCGATTATCAAAAGATGAAAATGTAAGTACAGAGATTCTGTCAAAGATATGTTCTGCTTTGAATTGTGATGTGGGAGATATCATGGAATTTGTTCCTGATAAAAAAGAAGAGCAGTAAGGAGGTGCGGGAACATGGATCATTCTTATCCTTATATTGCATCTTTGACCAGAGAGCCGTTCCTTTTTTATGAAATGCGTTCCACTGCAAAGCTTATGTCAGAAGGAATTTCCGATGATACGATTGTTAAAGAAATTGTAGAGCAGAATCTTTTCCAGTATCCAACGGAAAAATCTATCACACGCATGGCGAAAGCCTGTATCAAACGACTCCATGCGCTAGAAGATGATTCTCTGATTTCTGCGATTGCGTCACAGCCGACGGATGTGGCAAAACAGATTTGTCTGTATGCATTGATGAAGCAGAGTCGACTGGTTTGGGAATTTATGCTGACCATCATTGGTGAGAAGTACAGATTAAGGGACACGTCTTTTGGTAAAATAGATTTGAATACATTTTTTATGCGTTTACAGGAACAAAATGATACCGTAGCTTCCTGGAGCGATAGTACGATAACAAAGTTAAAACAGATTATTGCCAGAGTGCTTGTCGAAACAGAATATCTCGACAACCTCAAGGCAGATCATTTGAATCCAGTATGGCTGCATCCTATTTTAGAGAATGCCATCAGAAGCAATGGCGACACGGCGGTACTGCCGGCGTTTAATTGCTTTGTGTAGGAGGTAACCCGATGAGTGAAATAAAAGAGCGCTTGGACAAAGTTCGGGCATTGATTCAGGAACCGGAGTTCCTGGAAGGCAAAGGACTCAGCAATGAGGTGAATATCAGAATCTTCTGTTATGAACCGGAGAATGAAATGGTTGTCCGCCATTTTGTGAATCAGCTGGAAACCGATCAGTTCTTAGATTGCCATTTGATCGTTTGTAATTTATATAAAACATTTCTCTCTATCTGCGATGATATGGACATCACAGATGCGATTCCCGATATGGAAGAAGCTGACGGGAGTGCTTATCTTTTGGAGCAGCTTAATTCTGCAATCGGCAATGGAGAGTTTATTGAAAAAATCCAGTATGAGCCACACGAACTGGGTGACGTGCTGATGCTGACAGGTGTAGGCGAGGTATTCCCGTTTATGAGAATCCATACGTTACTGGAAGCCTTGCAACCGTATTTTTCGGATGTTCCGATTTTGGTGATGTATCCGGGGGAGTTTGATGGTCGTCATGTAAAACTGTTCAACCGTTTGACACCAAATGATTATTATCGGGCATTCAATGTCATAGATTAAGGGGGATAAAGCCATGATGATTCGAGATATGTTTGCGGATGACATTAACCGCAAAATCAATGGTGTAATTAAAGTAGATCAGGCTGCTGATGATGTAATCGAGCAGGAGTTAAATGAATATGTCATTACCAGAGAATTGAAGAAACACTTCATCACTTTCTTCAACTATTATGGGGATGCCTTTGACCAGCCTACGGCTGATATGGGTGTTTGGATTTCCGGTTTCTTTGGAAGTGGTAAATCTCACTTTCTGAAAATGCTTTCCTACCTTCTGGAAAATAAAGAGGTAAAAGGTATTCGGAGTGTAGAACGTTTTCGTAAGAAGTTTGAGGACGATCCGGCAACCTTTATGCTGATTGACCGTGCTACAAAGGGAACAACGGAGACAATTCTGTTTAATATTGATATTGAGGGATTCAGCAATAAAGACAAGACTGCTGTACTTCGTGTTTTTGCAAAGATGTTCTACAACCATCTGGGATTTTACGGTGAAAATCTGAAAGTTGCCATGATGGAGCGTTATATTGACCAGCAGGGTAAGACAGAGGAGTTCCGCAGAGTTTTTGAAGAAAAGAAAGGCAAGCCTTGGCTTGAAATGCGCCGTGCCTTTGCTTTCAATGGAAAGTTCATCATCCCGACACTGATGGAAGTTCTGGATATGAGTGAGGACGATGCCAAGACGTGGTTCAATGATAAAACTGCAACAGAAATTTCTATCGCACAGCTTGTGGAAGATATGAAAGCCTATGTAGATACCAAGCCTGCCAACTTCCGTCTGCTGTTTATGATTGACGAGGTTGGTCAGTATGTTGGTACGGATACCGATATGCTTTTGAACCTCCAGTCTCTGACCGAGAAAATCGGAAGTGAGTGCGAAGGTAAGATCTGGGTGATCTGTACCGGACAGGAAGCCATTGATGAAATCATCAAAGTTCGTGCCGATGAGTTCTCCCGTATCCAGGCTCGTTTCAAAACAAGACTGAGCTTATCTTCTTCCTCCGTGGATGAAGTCATCCAGAAGCGTATTCTAAAAAAGAAAACAGAAGCAGCCAAAGACCTGGAAGGTGTTTATGAGCAGAATGATTCTGTCCTTCGTAACCTATTCAGCTTCAGTGGCTCTATTCTGGACATTAAAGGCTACTCCGGTCCGAGAGAATTTACAGAGAACTTCCCATTCGTGCCGTATCAGTTTATTATCATGCAGAAAGTATTTGCTGAAATCCGAAAACACGGAAATTCCGGTAAACACCTGTCCGGTGGTGAGCGTTCCATGCTGTCCGGTTTCCAGGAAGCTGCACAGAAAATTCAGGAGAAGGATGAATACGCACTTGTTCCATTCTTCCGTTTTTACGATACCGTACATACTTTCCTGGACGGTTCTATTCGCCGAGTAATTGAGCGTTGCCAGAAAGCTGCTGACAATGGGGACGGCATCGAACAGCAGGATGTGGATGTACTGAAACTTCTGTACTTGATTCGATATATTGATGATATTCCTTCTAATCTGGACAATATCGTGATCCTTATGGCGGACGATATTCGTGTGGATAAGATTATTATGCGTGAAGCTGTCCGTGGATGCCTTGACCGTCTGATGAGCCAGAACTATATCGGCAGAACCGGCGACACCTATAACTTCCTGACTGATGAAGAACAGGACATTCAGCGTGAAATCCGAGATACCAATGTGGATACCGCATCTATCGTAGAGCGTATCGCCCAGATGATTTACGGCGATATTTTCACAACTAAGAAGTTCCGTTATGGAAAATATGACTTTGCTTTCGATCAGATGGTTGACGGCATTACGGTTGGTGTGGCAACAGGCGGTATGCGTCTGCGTTTCCTAACCGTGGCAACGGATGCCATTGAAAAAACAGATTATCGTCTGATGGCAGAATCCAAAGGCAACGAAGCAATTGTTGTTCTGGCTGATACGCCTTACTATGAATCTCTGGAATCCGCCATGAAGATTCGGAAGTATGTAAAGCAGAGAAACGTAAGCCAGCTTCCAAAAACTGTGCAGAAAATCATCAGCGATCAGCAGGACGAAGCCGGAAAATATGAGCTGAGCGCTATGACCGAATTGCAAAATGCTATTGAAGGGGCACAGTTCTATGTAGATGGTGAGCATTTGGAAATCAAAGCCGGAAATGCCAAGAGCAAGATTGACCAGTCTCTTGAATATCTGGTTGCTCATGTGTATAGCAAGCTCGACCTGATTACAGATAATGCAGGCAGTGACGCAGATATTATTGCGATTCTGACAGGTGCGGTAACAGCACTTCCGGGCATGGAACCGAACCGTGATGCTGCTTCTGCTATGGAAGAATATCTGGAAATGCAGGATGCGAAAAAGCTGCCGACGTCTATGGCAGATGTGCAAAGCAAATACAGTGCGATTCCGTATGGCTGGAAAGAAATCGACATTGCTGCGGTTGCGGCACAGCTGATTTATTCCCAGAAAGTAACCATCAAGTATGCAGGCAATACCATTCAGCCGGATGACCCGAAACTGCCGGATATGCTCCGTAAAAAGAGTGAGATTGGTAAGACTTCCATCAGCAAGCGTAAAACCATTTCCGCAACGATGATGCGTGATGTGAAATCAATGCTCCGGGATTATTTCGATGTTATGGATGTACCGGATGATGAAGATGGTCTGATTCGCTTTGTGACTGAGAAATTCAGTGAACAGCGTGATTACTATGCTTCTCTGGATGCCCGTTATGATGGACATAAATATCCGGATCGTGCATTGGTGCAGGAAGCTATTCATCTGATGGATGATGTACTTTCTCAGAAGAAAGACAATATTGCTCTGATTGAGCGTGTACTGAAAAAAGAGGATGCTCTTTTCGATAACAAGGAAGCCATGAGCAACGGCATTGAAAACTTTTTCAAGACCCAGGTAACAGTATTCGACCAGGCAGTGCAGTTTGAAAAATCTCTGCACGACGATCTCGACCGTATTGCAGAAAATGAGGAAGCACATAAAGCGCTGAATACCATTCGTTTGATTACGATTGTTCAGACCGGAAGCAAGTTCAATTATAACCGGATTCGTGAACTGAATCCGTTGATGGATACGGTTCGTACTGCCCATGATAAGATGCTGGAAGAAAAACGTGCCGAGGTTCTGGAAACGGTTCGTCAGTGTATGGAAGCAACCCACACTGCCGCAAACGGCGATTCCAAGGCATCTCATCTGATTGAAAAATCGGATAAATATTTCAGTCAGTGCAAGGAGAAAATCGCAGAATTAAAGAGCCTTGCCCTTCTGGATGCCATGTTCCTGCCGATGTGCCAGTACAAGGATGATACCGTCAGCAATATCGAGACTGTTCTGGCTCCGCCTGCACCGAAGCCGCCAGTGCAGCCGACACAGCCTGGAAAAAGAACAAGCGACCGCAAAGAAAAAGGTTGTCCGTGCTTATAACCGTCAGGTTGTATTTCAGGCAAAGACCTTACAGACGGATGCGGATATTGATGATTATGTAGAGAAGATTCGTTCTCAGCTGAAACAGTTGCTGAAGAATTGCGACGAGATTAAGCTGAATTAACAGGAGAGCCAAACCATGATAGAACTAATAAGTGCAGGGATTGGCGTTATCGGAGTTGTCATTGGCTGGGTATTGAATGAGCTGACTACTACTTTTAGGGAAAGACCGAAGCTCTGCTTTCAAATGGTGTCTACACCAGATGATGAACTGACAGAAAAGGAATACCGTGTAAAAGAAAGTCCATCTGAACATGGAATAGAAATCTTTAATGTGGGAGAAAAGCCTTTTATTTTGGAGAGCTTTGTGATTTGCCACAAGAAGAAATTATTAGTAGATTGCCATATAGCTGAAAGTGATCGGATTATATTACCTTTTCATAATATCATATATACTTTGTCAGATCAGGAAGTAGATGCTTTGGAATGGCATTGCCAAAAGGAACACTTTGATAAATGTCAAGTGACAGCATATAGTGTTGATCAAAAAAAGGTAAAGGGAATACTGCCAGTTCCATTGTTTGCAATACGGGCAAATATCAGAGATACGATAGTGGTTTAGAAAATTAGGAGATAAATATGGATAATAACCCAAGAGTATTTATTTCGTATGCACATAAAAATCAAGCATATGAAGATAAAGTATTAAAGTTAGCAAATAGATTACGTTCAGAAGGCATTGATGCAATGATAGATCAGTATGAGGAAGCACCTTCTGAAGGATGGCCACGGTGGATGGAACATCAAATAACGGAGTCAGAATTTGTTCTTGTCTTGTGCGAAGAAACGTATAATCGAAAACTCTATTCTGACAAAAAAGGTAAAGGTGTGGTTTGGGAAGCTAATATTGTTTATCAAATGTTATATGATTCAGCAGCAGAAACAAATAAATTCATTGCGGCATTTTTTGATGACGATGATCAGCAGTATATACCCACACCGCTGAAACCATACACATATTATAATCTTTCGGATGAAAGACAATATGAAAGGCTGTATTGGCGTTTTAGGGGTGTTACCAATAGTAAAAAGCCTCCATTAGGTGAGTTGAAACCATTACCGGAAAAGAAGCGAAAAACAATGTTCTTTTCTTCACCAATTAACCTTGAAAAGTGGAATGTTGCAAAGTGGAGAGGAACAGTATATTTTTGGGGTGGAGATGCACCTGCCATAGGCTTGTTTTTTACAAATTACTCAGTGGGTAAAGAAATTTTCAAAGAGTGGAAGAAAAAATACAAAGATATGGCATTCGCAGATACTTTTTTGAAGGTTGACTATATTGTTCCACCGTTTCCTAAGTCATGTTGGATATATGAATCGTATGACAGAAATTATGGAAAAGGATATTTTCTGCATATAGGCGCAAATATTGATGAAAGCATTAGTCGAGCTAATAATTGCGGAATAGAAATGCAACAACTACTTTTGGCAACGGTTTCACGTTACCAGTGGATGGATGAAAATAACGGATCAGGTAATAGAGATCAGTTTTTAGATATGTATAACAAGACAGGAAAATATTATTTAGTTCCTGTCGGATTAAAGAATCCATCAATGGGAGTTGTAATAGAAAATATGCAATTTGATTTTGAGTACGCAATTCCAATGAAAGAAATAACGGTTACAGCTGGAACAAAGATAACGGAGGAGAATCCCTGCAAAGCAGTTATTATGGAGCCGGAGGAATGATATATGGATAAAAATGCGATAAAAAAGTTTGCTGTCTGGGCAAGAACAGAGCTGATCGCCCGTGTTTCCCTGAAAGGTGTGGAATACGGTATCACAGAGGACAACATTGAGGATGCCAATGCGGACAGTGTTGGCGGCAAAGTCCTCACTGCCGATGAAAAGAAACAGCGTCAGGCTTTGATTGCTGAGATTAACGATAAAGGATATAGGCAGGTCATGGAGGAGATTGCCTACACTTGGTTCAACCGCTTCTCTGCTCTGCGATTCATGGAAGTCAATGGCTATCTTCCTTCTCATGTGCGTGTGTTCACGGACGAGGAAAACAACTTTAAGCCGCAGATTATAACCGAAGCCATTCATTTGGATTTGGATGGACTGGATATGGAAAAGGTCTATGAACTGAAAGATGCCGAAAAGACCGAAGAACTGTATAAATATCTGCTGATCGTGCAGTGTAACGCCTTGAATAAGATTCTGCCAGAAATGTTCCAGAAGATTGCAGATTACACCGAGCTTCTTCTGCCGGACAATCTGCTCCGTGAAGGCAGCGTCATTCAGCAGATGATTGAGCTGATACCGGAGGATGATTGGAAGGATGCTGTCCAGATCATCGGCTGGTTGTATCAGTATTATAACAGTGAGAAAAAGGATGACGTTTTCACAGCACTGAAAAAGAATGTGAAAATCACAAAAGAAAACATCCCTGCAGCAACCCAGCTTTTCACACCGGACTGGATTGTTCGCTACATGGTAGAGAACAGCCTTGGTCGCCTGTGGTTGGAGGGACACCCGGATGTAAAAGAACAGCTTTTGCCGACAGAGGAAGAACAGTCTGCCTATGTTGCCGGAAACCGTGACCCGGAAGATACCAAATGGCACTACTATCTGGAAGAAGCCGAGCAGGAGCCAGAAGTGCAGGCACAGCTTGCCGGGATTCGCAAGGAATACGCCGCACTGACACCAGATCAGCTGAAGGTCATTGATCCTTGCTCTGGTTCCGGTCATATTCTTGCATATATGTTTGATGTGCTGATGAAGATTTATGAATCCTACGGCTATACCACCCGTGAAGCAGTGGCAAGCATTGTGGAGAATAATCTTTATGGTTTGGATATTGATGACCGTGCGGCACAGCTGGCTTATTTTGCGGTAATGATGAAAGCCCGTCAGTATGACCGACGCTTTTTCAGACGTGGCATTCAGCCACATGTATATGCTATTGTGGAGAGTAACCATGTAGACAAATTTGCAGTAGATTATTTCTGTAATGGCGATATGAAGCTCACAGCCGCTATGGATACTATCATCAAAGAATTACATGATGCAAAGGAATACGGCTCGATTCTGACGGTAACACCGCAGGATTGGTCGATGCTGTATGACCGTTTTGCAGAGATTACGGAAGATATACATATGTCCCGTGATACGGTATTGAGAGAATTACTGCCGTTGGTGCAGGTAGCAGAGGCATTAGCACAGAAGTATGATACGGTTGTGACGAATCCGCCATATATGAGTAGTTCTAATATGGGGGCTATTTTACTGAAATATGTAAAAAAGCAGTATGCCGATGGTAAAAATGATATGTTTTCTGTATTTATGCAGAAAAACATGGAATTAACAAAAAAGAATGGATTTATCGGTATGATAACGATGCATTCTTGGATGTTCCTTTCACGTTATCAATCCTTACGATTACAATTATTAAACTATACATTGGAAAATGTGTTGCATTTAGGAGCAAGGGCATTTGAAGATATTGGTGGAGAAGTTGTACAGACGGCTTCATTTGTAATTAGGAAGTCCCATCTGTTTGATTATATTGGAAAATTTGAAAAATTAACTGAGTTATCGGATTCGCAAGAGAAGATAAAAAATTATAATAATAAAGAGTTGATATATTGCTGCCATCAAAATAATTATTTGCACATGGTTGATAATATTATTGCATATTGGATAAGTGAGAAAATTGGCTATCATTTTTCAAATACACATTTACTTGGAAGTGCTGTTGACTGTCGCCAGGGAATCGCAACGGGAAATAATGATTTGTTTTTGCGTTTTTGGCATGAAGTTGAGTATGGAAAAATTGGATTTAGTATTGAAAGCCAAGAACAATTTTTTGAAAGTAAAAAATTGTTTGTACCATATAATAAAGGGGGATCATTTAGAAGATGGTTTGGAAATAGAGAGTATGTTATAAAAATGGATTATACAAATTATAATTTACTCTTAACAATGGGAAATCATCTACCATCAAGGCAATACTATTTTCAAAGTGGAATTACATGGAACGATTTATCAACAGCGTTATATTGTGCGAGATATGTGGATAAAGGATTTGTGTTTGATGCTGCTGGTCCAACCTGCTTTTATACAGGAGATGAGAAGTATTTGCTTGGACTTTTAAATTCAAATGTGGCGCAAACCTTTTTGAATGTAATATGTCAAGGACTTCATTATAGTACCGGACATATACCTAATATCCCGTTTATATTGAATAGAGAAAGCGAAGTAAATATTATAGTATCAGCAAATTTACAAATGTCAAAGAATGATTGGGATTCCTTTGAAACTTCATGGGATTTCCAGCACCATCCATTACTTCGTAAAGTTTCTACCATTGCCGAAGCCTTTGACCAGTGGCAGACTGAATGTGATGACCGCTTCAACCAGTTGAAAGCTAATGAGGAAGAACTGAACCGTATCTTCATTGACATTTATGGTTTGCAGGATGAGCTGACACCAGAGGTTGAGGATAAGGATGTTACTGTCCGCAAGGCTGACCTTGGTAGAGATATTCGCTCTTTCATTTCCTATGCGGTTGGTTGTATGTTTGGTCGTTACTCTCTGGATGTGGACGGGCTTGCCTATGTAGGTGGCGAATGGGACAACAGCAAGTACGCTTCTTTCGCTGCGGATAAGGATAACATTATCCCGATTTGCGACGATGAATACTTCGAGGATGATATCGTCGGTCTGTTCGTGGAGTTTGTGAAAACGGTTTATGGTGCAGATACGCTGGACGAAAACCTGAAATTCATTGCGGATGCTCTCGGCGGCAAGGGTCAGCCGAAGGATGTGATTCGGAATTATTTCCTGAGTGACTTTTACTCCGACCATTGCAAGATGTATCAGAAACGTCCGATCTACTGGTTGTTTGACAGCGGCAAAAAGAATGGCTTCAAGGCACTGATCTATATGCACCGCTACCAGCCGGACACCATTGCCCGTATCCGTACCGACTATGTGCATGAGCAGCAGGCTCGTTATCGCACTGCCATTGCCGATCTGGAACAACGTATTGCCAATGCTTCTACTGGCGAGCGTGTGAAGCTGAACAAAAAGCTGACCACCTTGCAGGCACAGGATACTGAAATCAGAACCTATGAGGAAAAGATTCATCACCTTGCCGATCAGATGATTTCCATTGATCTGGACGATGGTGTAAAGAAGAATTATGCAATTATCCAGGATGTTTTGGCTAAAATAAAGTAAGGAGGGATTGCGTATGATGACTGCAAACCCGATTTTACTTCAGAAAAAATATGCCCGTGTCATTGAGTGCTTTGCCAAACAGCAGGGACTTTCTCTGGATGAGGCATTGGGATTATTTTATCATTCTGAAGTTTATCAGCTAATGCGAGATGGTGTTTCTGATATGCACTGTATGAGTGATCTGTATCTTGTAGAGGAATTAAGACTGGAATATACAGAGAAGTTTCTGGAAAATTGCCAATAACTGAAATGTGAGTTTGGTATTTATTCGTGATGAGGTGCTACAAAATGATTGATTTTGACAATCCGAACACGTTCCCAAAAGAATTGAAAAATTGGGGAACTGAATTTGAAAAGATGATTCTAAGAAAAGTAAATACGAATAACATTGAAGAGGGGTGGCAAATTGAACATCAGTTGCAGGGGATTAGAGTTGGTGAATCGAAGTTGGTTACTGATTTTGTTAAAGAAAATATGGATATAGAAATTGTAGTATGTCATTGTGCGCGTATTTTAGACGAGAATGAATATTGGAAACATGGTCTTGTGACTGCTGGAGGGAAAAATAATGCTGGAGAGAGGCGATTACGAAAACTCCTTGTCGATATAGGCTTAGATGAAGATAAAATAGAAGAAGTTTTTTCACATGTATATTATTTGTGGAATTGTAACAAACAATCCAAAACAAAATCGGTACACTTTTTTATTGATAAAAGTCAAGTATATAAGAATGATCAATTAAATTATTTTGCTGTCAATTTAGGGGGCGAAATTTTGCGATGGTCTTTGAAAGCGATGGATAGGGATCTGTATAAAGAAGAACCTTATAAGCGTCTATGGATTATGGGAACTCCATGTGTAATAACATTTAAGGTTAAATTAGATGATATTTATGAGACAGATCGCAATAGTTTAATTGCTGAAATAGTCAAATACAACATAATGAAAGATATTTTTGGCTTTGATTATGAATTTAAATTTACAGGAATGACAGTGGGAGATGTTCCACCGGAAAATATTTTAGGCATTGAGGAAATAAGAGATTATATACATATGCAAGAAAAATATCCTGATTATAAGGGATTTTATGATGAATTGAAAAGTTAAATTACTTATGTAGACGTGAAAATATATCAATTAACAACGAAGGGAGAGATTCGAAGGGAGAAAAATTTCATTTTCAAGCAAAAGGAATGCCACTAATAAAATTTCAAGATGCAGACAAGATTAAAAGTTTGCAAGCGGGGAAAATTTATGCGAAAACTCTTGGATATTATCGTAAAAGAGAAGAAGAAACCGGTGATTGTGAAGTTGGCGACAAGTATGAAGCCATGATTCATATTAACGAAGCTACTATCTATTTCCCTGATACTGGAGAAACAGTTGCAGTTAATGATGATTTGTTAAAAACATCTGAATCAAACGATTTCGTTTTCTGTATGTTTGGTGTAAATCCAAAGAAAGAAAAATTTAGATTTACAGATAAACAAAAAGAAAAAATGCTTTCATTTGGCGATACGGCATTGATCGTTTTAGACCATGATGAATTTATTCGTAGGGTAAAAGTTGCGGCTGAACAAGCAGGTTATAAAGTTTATTTCAAGCCAGTTCAATACTATGATCCAACTATTGATGGCGGGAATATGTTAATTTCATTGCTTGCAGGAATGTGGAATATTGCTTTTTGGAAACGTGATTCGTATAGCTATCAGCAGGAAGTAAGATTTGTATTTACGCCAGGTGATGAAAATATAGATCATATCGAATTGGATATTGGTGATATTAGTGATATTACAGCAATCATTTCTGCTAAATCAGCGTTATCAGCAATAGTAGAAAAAGCGGATTCTTCGGAAACAGAAAGTGACTTAAAATAATCGGGTGGCGAATGCTACCAAAGAGAGCGAGGTGTTATGATGACCATAGAAGAAATTCTTGCAGGAGAATCGAAGAATGTAGAGTTCAAAGAGAACCTGCCGGAGAAAAGCATCAAATATATGAAGTCTGTGGTTGCCTTTGCAAATGGAACTGGAGGAAAAATCATTTTCGGAATTGCCGATAAAACCAGAGAGGTTGTTGGCTTTGACAAGGAAGATGTATTCAAGAAAATGGATGCCATTGCCAATGCCGTATCAGACAGCTGTGAACCGGCAATTATCCCGGATATTACTTTACAGACGGTTAATGGTAAGACTGTCATTGTGGTAGAGGTTTCTGAGGGCAGACAGCGTCCGTATTATATCAAAGCCCTTGGCAGAGATGGCGGTGTATATGTCCGTGTTGCCGGAACCACCCGCCTTGCCGATGAGTATATGGTCAAGGAGCTGTTGTTTGAGGGCAGTAACCGCTACTACGATCAGGTTTTGTGTACAGGACTGAATATCACGGATGAAGATATTGATGCTCTTTGCAAAGCTATGAAGGAGCAGGCAATCAAAAACGCACATACTGAGGAACAGAAAGCATACATCAAAGATGTCGGTAGACAGCAGCTGCGTTCCTGGGGTGTTTTGATTGAGCGTGATGGAAAAGATTATCCGTCCAATGCCTTTGCTATTTTGACAGGCAACGGAGGACTTCATGTTGCAACGCAATGTGGTGTGTTCAAAGGTACAACGAAAGCGGTATTTGTTGACCGTAGAGAATATACCGGTCCGCTTTGGGAGCAGATAGATGAAGCATTTCAGTTTGTTCTGAGAAATATTCATCTGGGTGCTACCATTGTGGGAATTTATCGGCAGGATGTTTATGAGATTCCACCGGATGCCATTCGTGAGTTGATTATCAATGCCATGGTACATCGTAGTTATCTGGATCATGGTACGATACAGGTTGCGGTATATGACAACCGATTGGAAATTACTTCTCCAGGAAAGCTGCCAATGGGACAAACGATGGAGCGTATGAAAGAAGGCTATTCCAAAATCAGAAATGAAGCCCTTGCCCATGCGTTTGCTTATATGAACCTGATTGAGCATTGGGGAAGCGGTATTCCGAGAATTATTGATAAAGTAAAAGCTGCCGGACTGCGGGAGCCGGAGTTTATTGGTGGCGAAGTTGATTTGCGTATCAATATTTATCGAGGTCAGGTTGATACCAATAACGCCATAATTAACGCCAATGGCACTAAAAATGACACTAATGGCGTTAATTGTGGCGCTGATGATGGCACTAATGGCGCTGAAGTGCCACTTAATAAGGAACAGACGCAGATAGAAAAATTGTTGCAGATTATAGAGAAGAATCCGTCTGCAACACAGGCATATTATGCGGAAGAAATAGGTATATCGAAAAGAACGGTTTCTCGAATGTTTGCTTCTTTACAGGAAAAAGGTAGATTGGTACAGAGCGGAACAAAACGAAAAGCAAATTGGAAAATTATAAGGTAGGAGGACAGCATGGATACAGATAAAATAATACAAGATTTAAATCGCAGGTTTGCTGCACCTCTTCCTGAGTTTTATCAGCGTCGTATCATTTTCTGGTACGATGAAGATAAGGAATTTGAGGATAAGCTGGATGAAGTGGTTTTGGAAAATGCAAAGGTGATTGCACTGACTGGAAATAATGCGTTTTCTGTAAAAAAACTGCTTTCAGTAGATGATTTGACCACAAATTATCTGGTTTACAGTCCGTGTGTCTATAACCGCCCTGATGATAACTGGCTTCTGGATGTGGAGCTTTACAGCGAAGAGTTTCGGGCGGATCTGATTTCTATCTGGATGGATGAGATGGGACTTATATCAAATCCGGCAATGAGGAAACAGGTTAAAAATTATCGTGCTTATTTCAATGCGAAAGACCGTCGTTTGAAAGTCAGTACACAGAATAAAGTTCCGGAAACACCGGCACAGTTACACATGGCTGTCATGGCGGTAATCTGTGGATTGAAAGATGCACAGCCTAATATGATTCTCCGTAGTGTGTTCCAGGCGGGACTGGATTTGAATAATAACACGGTTTATCAGGATCTTGTAAAATATCATGCAGACGCAGCATTTTGGGCGATGGTTCGTCAGAGATGCGGATTTGTGGAGGAAGAACCAGACCTTGGGCGGTTGGCAATTCATCTGCTTTTAACCGCGGCGACCCGTACCATGCGGCAGGAATATCTTGCCGGACTGGACGGTTTTATTTCCATACCACATCAGGCATATTGCTATGATTTTATTTCTGAATGGCTTCATAGTGATAACATTCCGCAATTATATGATGTGGCACGTTATGTTGAGGATGAAGCTCATCTGCATCAGCGCTTTGAAAAGCTGGCAGTAGAGGATTTGGTAGGAACAGAGTGCTTTCCGTGTATTAATGAAGTGATTCTGACAAAGATAATGACAGAGATTAGTGACCATATCATTGATGTGGATACCATTACGGATACCGTTGAAGAACGGAGAACTTGTGTATGGTATGAGCCATTTGAGAATTTTTATGACGGTATCTTACAAGTGGCGAATATGCAAAGTTTCTTTAAGGAACATTCTGCCGGATTCCATACCGCAGAAGCGAAAAGTATCTGGAAAGAATATACAGAGAGTTACTATCAGATGGATACTTATTACCGTTTATTCCATCTTAGTTTTCAAAAGAGTTTGGAGACTTCCAATATTCTGCTGGATGATCTATTCAAGCACGTTGTCGATAAAGTGGAAGGACTCTATAATCATTGGTTCTTAGGTGAGTTGGGCAACAACTGGTCAGATGTATGTGCGGATGAACTGGCAACTTACGGTAAAGTTCTGGAAGTACCGCAACAGGAGGATTTTTACCGTTCCCGTATTCAAACCTCGGATACGAAAGTATTTGTAATTATCTCAGATGCCATGCGTTATGAAGTGGCAGCTACGATGGCAGATCAGCTTCAGCGAGAAACGCAAAGTAAGGTTTCTATCAGCAGTATGCAGAGTATCTTCCCTTCTACTACAAAGTTTGGTATGGCAGCTTTGTTGCCGCACAAAGAACTGACAGTAGAGGTTCGGAACGATATTTTGACGGTTTTGGCAGATGGACAGTCTACGGCAAGTACTTATAGGGACAAGGTTCTGAAAACAAAAGATTCAGCAAGCGTGGCCTTAAAGTATAATGACATCATTGCTATGAAACGAGCGGAAAGAAGTGCTTTGGTAAAAGGTATGGATGTGGTCTATATTTACCACGATACCATTGATGAAGCCAGCCACACTTCGGATACTGCAGTTTTTGCTGCGTGTGACAAGGCAATTTCAGAATTGAAGAATCTTGTGCGTATCATTGTAAATGAATTTGGTGGAACGAATATTCTAATTACGGCAGATCATGGATTTCTTTATACATACAGTCCTTTGAAGGAAGAGGACAAAGTAGATAAAAGAGGCTTTTTTGATGTGGATGTAACAAACTCTGACATTACAAAAAAAAGAAAGTATCAAGCGATGTGTGGAGTATGGCAGAAGATATGCAATTATGCAGAAGGGTGTGCAACCAGATTACTTGATGCCTGTAAAATTCCTGGGCGGAAATACAGAATTTGATGGATTTGCACCGAGAGAAAGTATTCGTATCAAAATGAATGGCGGCGGTATGAATTTTGTGCATGGTGGTATCAGTTTACAGGAAATGGTTGTTCCGGTGATTGAGTATCATTATCTCCGCAATGATTCTATAGAATACAAGCGTAATAAACAGAAATATGATACCAAGCCGGTAACGGTCAATTTACTGTCCGCAAACCGTAAAATCAGCAATATGATTTTTTCGTTGAACTTCTATCAAAAAGATGCGGTAAGTACAAACCGTGAAGCTGCAAACTATCAGGTTTACTTTACAGATGAGGACGGCAAGCAGATTAGTGATATTCAGAAGATTATTGCAGATAAGACCAGCGATAATGGTGCAGAAAGAACTTTCCGTTGTCAGTTTAATCTAAAATCTCTAAAATACAGCAATACAGCTACTTATTATCTAGTAATTGCAGATGAACAGGGATTACAGATGCCACAGCGAGAGCCATTTCAGATTGACATCGCCTTTGCGGTGGACGAGTTTGATTTTTTTAATTAATGCCGCAGGAGGAGAGAAAGATGGAGCAATTTGCAGAGGATGAAAGTACCCGCGAAGAAATAAAGAACAAGCTCCGTCAGAACTTTGACGGTAAGATTGTTCGGAAAGACCTGACAAAGAAAATTAAAGAAGGGGCGAATGTCCCAGTGTATGTTCTTGAGTTCTTGTTGGGACAGTATTGCAGTTCAGATGATGAGACTGTTATAGAGAAAGGCGTACAGAATGTGAAGCGTATTCTTGCTGACAACTTTGTACGCCCGGATGAATCACAGAAAATTCTGTCTCAGCTGCGTAAAAAAAGGCAGTCACACAATCATTGATATGGTGACTGTTCGACTGGATATGAAAAAGGATTGCTTTTTTGCAGAGTTTTCTAATTTGGGCGTTGGTAATGTACCAATTGCCGACGAATATCCGGAAAAATTTGATCGCCTGCTCTGTGGCGGTATCTGGTGTATTGTTCAGCTGGATTATGAGGTTGAAGGCGACAATAATTTTGGGATTGAGGACATTGATGGAAATCCACTTCGTTCCAAACAGAAAAAGCAGAAAGATATTTCACCAATCAGTATCCGTAAGCTGACACCGATCCAGATGCCGCACATTGATATTGATGAACTGAAGCAGGGACGAAAAGTTTTTACGAAAGATGAATGGTTGGATATCCTTCTTCGTTCTATCGGAATGGAACCGGATGAATTTACATACCGTGAGAAATGGTTACTTTTGACCCGTATGATTCCATTAGTTGAGAATAATTTTAACCTTTGTGAGCTTGGACCGAGAAGCACCGGTAAATCTCATCTTTACAAAGAGATTTCACCAAACAGTATTTTGATTTCCGGTGGACAGACGACGGTTGCAAACCTGTTTTACAATATGGGACGCAAAACGGTCGGACTGGTCGGCTTATGGGACTGTGTAGCCTTTGATGAAGTGGCAGGTATCAAGTTTAAAGATAAAGATGGCATTCAGATTATGAAGGATTACATGGCATCCGGCTCTTTTGCCCGTGGCAAAGAAGAAAAAGCTGCTACTGCGTCCATGGTATTTGTGGGAAATATCAATCAAAGTGTGGACGTGCTGTTGAAAACATCCAGTCTGTTTGCACCTTTTCCGCAGGAAATGGGAACAGATACAGCATTTCTTGATCGTATGCACTGTTATCTTCCAGGATGGGAGATACCGAAGTTCAGACCGGAGCATTTTACCGATGATTACGGTTTTATCAGTGACTATTTGGCAGAGTTCATCCGAGAACTTCGCAAGGAGCAATATGGAGATGCATTTGACCATTATTTCCGTTTAGGAAGAAATTTGAATCAGCGTGACACAATTGCGGTTCGTCGTATGATAGACGGTTATCTGAAGTTGATGTATCCAAATGGTGAGTTTACCAAAGAAGAACTGGAAGAAATTATTCAAATTGCATTGGAAATGCGTCGCCGCGTCAAGGAGCAGTTGAAGAAGCTGGGTGGTATGGAGTTTTATGATGTGAACTTCTCCTATATAGATCTAGAAGATATGTCAGAACATTATGTTTCCGTACCAGAACAGGGTGGCGGTAAGCTGATACCGGATGGAATGTGTAATCCGGGACAGATTTATACCGTATCCAGAGGAAAAAGCGGCATGATTGGTGTATTCCGTTTGGAAAGCCAGATGCTTCCGGGCAATGGCAAAATTGAACGGACAGGATTAGGCAGTGATTCTAAATGCAAGGAAGCGGTGAACACGGCATTTAATTATCTGAAAGCCAACGGCAATCGGATCAGTGGCGCTATCAGTACATCGACCAAAGACTACATCATCAATTATCAGGATTTGCAGGGCATCGGCATGACAGATAAACTGGCACTTCCTACGTTGATTGCGCTTTGTTCGATTGCCCTTGGAAAGCCTGTTGTCAGCAACTTGGCAGTGTTGGGAGATATAACAATTAGTGGCACAATGATAAAGGTGGATGAACTTGCCAATACACTTCAGGTGTGCTTGGATAGTGGCGCAAAGAAGGTGCTAATTCCGAGTACATCATTTGTTGATTTCGCAAGTGTTCCGGCTGATCTGATGAGTGCATTTCAGTTGATTCCATATCAGAGTGCGGAAGATGCGGTGTTTAAGGCGTTGGGGGTAGAGTAATTGAAGAAAGACTTAATTGAACTTATAGATTCACGAAAAGAAATAGAAAAGATGTTTCATCCGTTTGATGGCGGCATGGGAACATCATTTGAACGGATCAGTGATGTGCCTGAATTTCAAAATTGGCTTCAAGAAATAAAATTGGAATTACAGGGAATTTATGATCGAACTCATGACACTTTTGTATGGGAAACTATTAATTTGTGTGGCAAGCGCCTGGATGGTTTTACAGAGAAAAAGTATTTTATTGAGCTTGTTGGAAAACTTCAGGCTATTAGAAAAAATATTGATAGATATTATCCAGACGAAAAAAAAGAGTCAGAATTGTCACACTTACAAGGAGGTGCTTCTGGTATGAAAAAGAAACCGCTTATATTTATAAGTCATTCTTCCAAGAATAAGGATCAAGTTGCAAAAATTGCGGATTTACTTCGTTCAATCAATTTAAGTCCTCGCAGAGATATTTTTTGTAGTTCCCTTCCGGGATATGGAATACCAAATGGAGCCAATATTTTTGACTTTTTAAGGGAACGGTTTCTTAATTATGCCTTACATATTATTTTCGTACATTCGCCAGAATATTACGAAAGTCCAGTCAGCTTAAATGAAATGGGCGCAGCATGGGTACTAAGAGCAAATGCAACGTCACTTCTTCTTCCAGGCTTTGATTTTTCAGAAATGAAAGGTGTAATTGGAAGTGCCTGTATTGCTATTAAGTTAGATGGTGATCGTTCAGAAGTAAAAGATCGTCTGAATCAGTTAAGACGGGAATTAGAATCAGAATTTGATATTTCAGATAATGAAGATATTATTTGGGAAGAAGCAAGGGACAAGTTTATTCGTGAAATAAACGGCGATGTATCAACCCAAAAGGAGAATGTCGGCATTGCATCTGTCTCAATTACAGAGGAAATGAAGCAACTCCTTAAAAAAGCGGCAGCTGTACCAGAAGGACAGATTTTGATAGCCTTTGATTTGGAATCAGGCACATATATTCAGATAGGTAGCGAAGTAGTTGCTAAGGAGTATCCAGATAGACGTGAATATGCTGTTTGGGAAGAAGCGCTTAATGCTTGTTTACAAGCAAAATATATTGAAAGAAAAGGCGAAGCAATTTATGTAATTACGAATGCTGGATATAAAGCGGCAGAGTGATGAAAAATACATATAGTAGAAGAGCATTAGATTAAAAAAAAAAGAATAGTAGCTCCCCAAAACTAGCAGGGCGTCTTTTTTCACCATTTTGCATGGCTTGTAGCGTTCACAAAATCTTCACAAAAAAGTTAGCACTCACCTATTGACAGTGCTAACAATGCGTGATATAGTACACATAGAACAAGGAAAGGGATACAAAAGATCTACATGTATCCCGGTACCAGTTCCGGGAAATAACATCTGCGGGTGATAGAAAAACCCACAGATGCAGACCATAAACAAGCATATATATTTGAGAGGAGAAATGACTTATGATGATGCCCAGTATTTTTGGAGAAAATTTATTTGATAGCTTTTTTGATGACTCGTTTCCGTTTTTCTACAATGACAAAGATCTGAAGAAAGCGGAGAAGAAGCTTTACGGCCGCAAGGGTGACCGGATGATGAAGACCGATATCCGTGAGAAAGCGGATGGCTATGAACTGCTGGTTGACCTTCCGGGATTCAAGAAGGAAGAGATCCAGGCAGTCCTGGATAACGGTTATCTGACCATCAGTGCCAGCAAGGGACTGGATCAGGAGGATGAGGCGAAGGAGAGCCGTTACATCAGACGGGAGCGTTATGCCGGAGCCTGCAGCAGAAGCTTCTATGTAGGAGCCAATGTAGAGCAGGAGGATATCAGGGCCGAGTTCCGTCATGGTGTGCTGAAGCTGTTTGTTCCGAAGAAGGAAGCAAAGGCAGTGGAACAGAAGAGCACCATTGCCATTGAAGGCTGATTTTCCTAGGGGAGCCGGCAGAAGTTACCGGCTCCTCCGGTTTTTTGACAGATATTTTTAACAGATGTGAAATAAAGGAGTGACTGTTATGGTAAAGAAGCTGATCCTGGTAACTTCCCCGCCGGCATGCGGAAAGACATTTATTTCAAAAGCGCTGGCAGAACGTCTGCAGCACGTGGTGTATCTGGACAAGGATACGCTGATTGCTCTTTCTAGGCAGATTTTTAAAGTGGCAGGACAGCCTTACGACCGCAGCAGCCAGTTCTTTGAAGAAAACATCAGAGATTATGAGTACGAATGTGTGGTTGACCTTGCACTGGAAGCATTGAATTATGATGATATCGTGCTGATCAACGCACCGTTTACAAGAGAGATCCGGGATATGGATTATATCAACCGGCTGAAAGCAAAGCTGGCTGAGAAGAACGCCACCCTGGTGGTGGTATGGGTGGAGACATCCCCGGAGGTTGTCCACCAGCGGATGATCGCAAGGAATTCCGACCGGGATACGTGGAAACTGGCGCACTGGGATGAGTATATTGCCGGGTGCAATTTTTCCGTTCCCGAGAATCTGGATGATCCGGCCGTGAAGGATGATCTGATCACTTTTCAGAATAATAATGATGAGGAATTTGAGGCTTCCATGAAAAAATGCCTTGCCATTTTGGAAGAAACCATGGAAGAATAAAATAAATATAAAATTAGCACTCAATACTTGACAGTGCTAACAATATGCGTTATAGTGCGAATAGAACAAGAAAACAGATATCATGAAAATGATTGTGCAATAGAAGACTCAGGGAGGAGATTTTATGAACATCAGTAAATTTACGCAGAAATCGCTTCAGGCAGTCAATGAATGTGAGAAAATCGCCTATGAATATGGCAATCAGGAAATCGAGCAGGAGCACCTGCTGTACAGTCTGCTGACCCAGGAGGACAGCCTGATCTGGAAACTGATTGAGAAAATGGAGATTAACCAGCAGCATTTCAAAGGGCGTGTGGAGAATGCGCTGAGCAGACGGCCCAAGGTGTCCGGCGGCCAGGCGTATATCGGCCAGTACCTGAACAAGACATTGCTGGGGGCTGAGGATGAGGCCAAGCAGATGGGAGACGAGTATGTTTCCGTGGAGCATCTGTTCCTGGCACTGTTGAAGGAGCCCAGTCCGGCCATGAAGGACATTTTCCGGGAATATGGCATCACGAGAGAGCGTTTCCTGCAGGCCCTGTCCACAGTGAGAGGCAACCAGCGGGTGACCAGTGACAATCCGGAAGCAACCTATGATACACTGAACAAATACGGCTACGACCTGGTGGAGCGGGCCAGAGACCAGAAGCTGGATCCGGTGATCGGCCGTGACAGCGAGATCCGTAACGTGGTGCGGATCCTGTCCCGTAAGACAAAGAATAACCCGGTGCTCATCGGTGAGCCTGGTGTTGGTAAGACGGCCGTTGTGGAAGGTCTGGCCCAGCGTATTGTCCGAGGCGACGTGCCGGAGGGATTAAAGAATAAGAAATTATTTGCACTGGATATGGGTGCCCTGGTGGCAGGCGCCAAATACCGGGGCGAGTTTGAGGAACGTCTGAAAGCGGTGCTGGAGGAAGTGAAAAACAGCGATGGGCAGATCATTCTGTTTATTGATGAGCTTCACACCATTGTGGGCGCAGGTAAGACGGATGGTGCCATGGATGCGGGCAATATGTTAAAGCCCATGCTGGCAAGAGGCGAGCTGCACTGTATCGGTGCCACCACGCTGAATGAGTATCGGCAGTATATTGAAAAGGATGCGGCTCTGGAACGTCGTTTCCAGCCGGTGATGGTGGATGAGCCTACAGTGGAGGATACCATTTCCATCCTTCGTGGCCTGAAAGAGCGCTATGAGGTATTCCATGGAGTAAAGATCACCGATGCGGCCCTGGTGGCTGCGGCAACCCTTTCCCATCGGTATATTTCCGACCGGTTCCTGCCGGATAAGGCCATCGACCTGGTGGATGAGGCGTGTGCCCTGATCAAGACGGAGCTGGATTCCATGCCGGCAGAGCTGGATGAGATGCGCAGAAAGATCATGCAGCTGGAGATTGAGGAGGCTGCACTGAAAAAAGAAACGGATAAACTGAGCCAGGAGCGTCTGGCAGATCTGCAGAAGGAGCTGGCAGAGCTGCGGGATACGTTTAATGCGAAAAAGGCAAGCTGGGACAACGAGAAACACTCGGTGGAGAAGCTGCAGAAGATCCGTGAGGAGATCGAGAGCCTGAACAAGCAGATCCAGACCGCCCAGCAGAACTATGACCTGGAGAAGGCAGCGGAGCTGCAGTATGGCCGTCTGCCGCAGCTGAAGAAGCAGCTGGAGCAGGAGGAAGAGGCGGTGAAGAACCGGGATCTTTCTCTGGTACACGAGGCGGTGACGGATGAGGAGATCGCAAGGATCATTTCCCGTTGGACCGGCATTCCGGTGGCAAAGCTGACCGAGAGCGAGCGGAATAAGACGCTGCATCTGGACGAAGAGCTGCACAAACGGGTCATCGGCCAGGATGAGGGCGTGCAGAAGGTAACGGATGCCATCATCCGTTCCAAAGCAGGCATCAAGGATCCGTCCAAGCCCATTGGTTCGTTCCTGTTCTTAGGACCGACCGGTGTCGGCAAAACAGAGCTTGCCAAGGCGCTGGCAGCCTGCCTGTTCGACGATGAACAGAATATGGTGCGTATCGATATGAGTGAGTACATGGAGAAATACTCCGTGTCCAGACTGATCGGAGCGCCTCCGGGATATGTGGGATACGAGGAAGGCGGCCAGCTGACAGAGGCTGTCAGGAGAAAACCTTACTCCGTTGTCCTCTTTGATGAGATCGAGAAAGCGCACCCTGACGTGTTCAACGTGCTGCTGCAGGTGCTGGATGATGGCCGGATCACGGATTCCCAGGGCAGAACGGTGGACTTCAAGAATACCATTCTGATCATGACGTCCAACATCGGTTCCTCCTATCTGCTGGAGGGCATCGACGAGAACGGCAACATCCGGGAAGAAAGTAAGGATATGGTCATGAACGACCTGCGTGCCCACTTCCGTCCGGAGTTCCTGAACCGTCTGGATGAGACGATCATGTTCAAGCCGCTGACCAGAGACAACATCAGCTCTATTGTACGGCTGATGATGGAGGATCTGAACAAACGGCTGGAAGACCGGCAGATCTGTGTAGAGCTTACGGATGAGGCCATGAAGGCAGTCATTGATGGCGGTTATGACCCGGTATACGGTGCCCGTCCGCTGAAACGGTATCTGCAGAAATATGTGGAGACGCTGTCTGCGAGACTGATCCTTTCGGGAACGGTCGGCGAGGGCGACACCATCGAGATCTATGTGGATGGTGCAGGACAGCTCAAAGCACAGGTGAAGAAATAACAGATATAAACGAATCCCCGACATGGCGGAGGGGATCATCAGAAAAATACTGGTGATCCCGGATCGCTGTGCCGGGGATTTTCATATGTTATGTCAGATCAGACGAATTGGTTCGTTCTCTCATCATAAGTATAGTCGATACTTGCAAGCTTTTCCTCCAAAGGCCGGGGGTCAGCTCCCAGACTTTTGCACAGATCTTCCAACGATGTGTAATGATCTCGCAGCTGGGTATTGATATAACTCAAAAGAATGACCGGATCCTGTGGCAGCATGAAAAAGTCTCCTTTTCATCAGACTTCCGCTTCTTCGTACAGCGGTTGGATTTTCTTTCTGTAAATCCGCAGGAACAGCACCACGCTGAGAACGATGGATGCCAGCTCTGATGCGGGGAATGCCCACCAGACAAAGTGGACGCCCATGGTCACGGCCAGCAGATAGGCGACGGGCAGCAATACAACAAGCTGGCGGCAGGCAGAAACGATCAGACTGTACATGCCGTTTCCCATGGCCTGGAAGACGGAACCAAAGCTGATGCCAAGACCTGCGAACAGGAAGTTGATGCTGATGATCCGAAGTGCAGGGATACCCAGCGCCAGCATGTCGTCTGAGGCATCAAAGAGTGCCAGAAGAAATGCCGGGCACGTCTGGAAAATGACTGTGCCGATGAACATAATGATCTCAGCAAGCAGGGCCCCGAACCGGACGGTCTGCAAAATGCGGGAAGGTCTTCGGGCGCCATAGTTGTAGGCAATAATGGGTACCATGCCGTTGTTCAGGCCGAACACCGGCATGAAGATAAAGCTCTGCAGCT
Organism: Oscillospiraceae bacterium NTUH-002-81; assembly: GCA_032620915.1. Classification (NCBI taxonomy): domain Bacteria; kingdom Bacillati; phylum Bacillota; class Clostridia; order Eubacteriales; family Oscillospiraceae; species Oscillospiraceae bacterium NTUH-002-81. The sequence continues at coordinate 2,789,229 of CP136052.1, read as the reverse complement.
TAAAATAAATGCCGAACACCGACACTGCGGTGGCGGAGAACATGAGCATGATCTTGTTGATGCCATAGGTCATGACGGAGCCGATGGACATCATGATGATAGATGGCAGGCCGACCCGGTAAATGTTGGTAATGGTCTCGCCGTGCGGGCGGAAGCCGCGGAGCCGGATATGGATGTCCTTGTTTTTGGTAAAGTTGAAAAACAGGGAAAGCAGCATGCCGATGATCTGCCCAGCGACCGTGGCTACAGCGGCACCGGCTACCTCCATCCGGGGAAATCCGAACAGGCCGAAGATCAGGATCGGATCCATAATGATGTTGATGATGGCTCCCAGTCCCTGGGTGATCATGTTGTAAATCGTGCGGCCGGTGGACTGCAGCAGACGCTCGCTTGTGATTGAGAAAAACAGGCCGACGGAAAAGGTACAGCAGACGAACAGATAGTCTCTGCCATACTGGATGATCTGCGGATCGGCGATCTGCGCGGAAAAAATAAAATTCAGAGAAAAAGATACCGAAAACAGCAAAGGCAAGACTGCTCAGCAGTGCCAGAAACAGGCCATTGACGGCAGCCTTGTCCGCATTGTCAAAATTCTTCTCCCCCAGGCTGCGGGACAGCAGGGCGTTGATACCCACGCCGGTGCCGGAGGCCACGGCAATCATCAGGTTCTGCACCGGAAACGCCAGAGAAACGGCAGCCAGGGCATTTTCTCCCAGGCGGGATACAAAGATACTGTCTACCACGTTGTACATGGCCTGGACGAGCATCGAAATAATCATAGGCAGGGACATGGTGATCAGCAATTTTCTGATCGGCATGGTTCCCATCTTGTTTTCCTGTTCAGCAGGCATATCAGAATCCCCCCATCAATAAAATGAAAAATAGACGTTAGTCTTTTTATTATAGTGAGAAGGAAAATAATTGTCAATCACCAGGATATAGTTCCTGCAAAATCAGGCTTTGGCAGACGCGAAAAGTACGCCGTGCAGATATGGCGGACAGGAAAGAGGCGGATATGCGAATGACGCGTATACGGGACGGTCAGGCGAGGGAGGAATGTGGAACGGACATGGAAGAAAAAGTGAAAATGAGGAAAAAGAAATGGGCCGTAGTGCTCCTTGCGGCAGCAGCAGCTCTGCTTTTGCGGGTAGGCAGCCAGGAGGAGCAGGAAGTAGTGGTAGCATGTGTCACAGGTGTTGCAGAAAACGAAGTATCTGATCCGGCCAGCGAGCAGGAACAGGGCATACGGCAGGACAACGCAGACAATCCGATTGATCACGAAGAACAGATGCGCGTTGCCCTGACCTTTGACGACGGCCCGCATCCGGTATATACGCCCAGGCTCCTGGACGGTCTGAAAGCGCGGGGCGTCCACGCCAGTTTTTTCATGGTGGGGGAAAACGCGGCGGCCAATCCGGAACTGGTGGAGCGGATTTATGAGGAAGGACATCTCATCGGCAATCACACCTATTCCCATCAGCAGCTGACCACCCTTTCGGAGGAAGCGGCCACGCAGGAGCTGACGAAAACCCAGGAGGTGCTGGAACAGATCACCGGGGAGTGGCCCCTTTACGTCCGTCCGCCCTTTGGCAGCTGGAACAGGGAGCTGGAAGGGGAGGTATCCATGCTGCCGGTGCTCTGGTCGGTGGATTCCCTGGACTGGACCACCACAAATACGGCGGAAATTGTCCGAAGGGTAGTGACGCAGGTGAAAGAAGATGATATTATTTTAATGCACGATTATTACGCTTCCAGCGTGGAAGCGGCGCTGCAGGTGGTGGATCAGCTGCAGACAGCAGGGTTCACCTTTGTGACGGCGGATGAGCTCATCGTGGAGTGAATGCGATCGTGTGAAAGGAAGAGAATGTCATGGATTTATTTGATTATATGCGGGAAAATACGATGAAAAAGGAGAGTCCGCTGGCGTCCCGGCTGCGTCCCCGGACGCTGGACGAGGTGGTGGGCCAGCAGCACATCATTGGAAAAGACCGGCTGCTGTACCGGGCCATCAAGGCGGACAAGATCAGCTCCGTGATTTTTTACGGCCCGCCGGGCACCGGCAAAACCACGCTGGCCAAGGTCATCGCCAACACCACCAGTGCGGATTTCCGGCAGATCAACGCCACGGTAGCCGGGAAAAAGGACATGGAAGCGGTGGTGGAGCAGGCCAAGGAGAACCGGGGCATGTACGGGAAAAAGACGATCCTGTTCATCGACGAGATCCACCGGTTCAACAAGGGCCAGCAGGACTATCTTCTGCCGTTTGTGGAAGACGGGACAATCATCCTCATCGGCGCCACCACGGAAAATCCCTATTTTGAGGTAAACGGGGCACTGTTATCCCGATCGGCCATTTTTGAGCTGCGGCCCCTTTCTATAGAAGATATGCGCACCATCATCCATCGGGCGGTGTACGACACCGAGCGGGGCATGGGGGCCTATCATGCAGAAATCGATGAGGATGCCCTGGATTTTCTGGCGGATCTGGCGGGCGGGGATGCCCGTACCGCGCTGAATGCGGTGGAACTGGGTGTGCTGACCACCGACCCGGCGGCGGACGGCAAGATTCATCTGACGCTGGATGTGGTGTCCGAATGCATCCAGAAGCGCACCGTGGGCTATGACAAAAAAGGGGACAACCATTACGACACGATTTCGGCATTTATCAAAAGCATGCGGGGGTCTGATCCCGATGCGGCTGTTTTTTATCTGGCGAAAATGCTTTATGCCGGGGAAGATGTGAAATTCATTGCGCGAAGGATCATGATCTGTGCCTCCGAGGATGTGGGAAATGCAGACCCCATGGCGCTGACCGTGGCGGTGTCGGCGGCCCAGGCGGTGGAGCGTATCGGCATGCCGGAGAGCCAGATCATCCTGGCTCAGGCGGTGGCCTATGTGGCAACGGCGCCCAAGAGCAACGCGGCGGTGAACGCCATTTTCGAAGCCACGGATGCGGTGAAGCATACCCGGACAACGGTGCCATCTCACTTGCAGGATGCCCATTATCCGGGCTCGGCAAACCTGGGCCGGGGCACCGGCTATAAGTATGCCCACGACTATCCCAACCATTATGTGAAGCAGCAGTATATGCCGTCGGAGCTGGAAGGGCGGGTATTCTACCGGCCTTCAGATAACGGCTACGAGAAAACCATTGCGGCCCATATGAAAAAATTAAAAGAAGAGGCGGAATAACCTGCGCTACAGAATGTCTGATGGAATAAGTAAAGTAAATGGATGAAAAGTGCAGAAAAAGAGGAGAAGATGGGTATGGAGACGATCAGAATTCATGAGGTGAAACAACCGGACAGAGCACCGCGTCTGCCTGCTCTTTTGCAGGTCTGGGAGGCTTCCGTCCGGGCCACCCATCATTTCCTTTCGGATGCAGAGGTAAAACAGATCAGAGAATATGTGCCCCAGGCGCTGACGGGTGTGGCGAACCTGTTTGTGGCAGAAAGCAAGACCGGCGTGCCGGTGGCCTTCATGGGAACCGAAGATGGCCGCCTGGAAATGCTGTTCCTCTCCCCGGATGAACGGGGGAAAGGGCTTGGCAGGCAGCTGCTGGAATACGGCATCCGGGAGCAGGGCGTCCGGGAAGTGACCGTCAACGAACAGAATCCCCAGGCAGTGGGCTTTTACGAACATATGGGTTTTGAAACGTATCAGAGAACCGCGTGTGACGAGGAAGGCAATCCCTATCCGCTGCTGTACATGAAGTTAAAATAAGGTTATAAGAGCTCCTCCATGAGATATCCATACAGGGCGGAGCTTTTTTTATGCCAGTTGTTGCAGATGGCAGCAGCGGTCTGCTCGTCCGGCACGGTGAGCGTCAGGTCGATGAGGTTCACTTCGCCTTCTTTTACCTGACAGCGCACGGCAAAATCCTGGGAGGTGGCCCGGTAGTAATCGGCCAGAATGGACACCTCGTTTTTCAGGGTGTAGCGGTTCTGATCCAGATAGCTCATGATGTCGTCCACGATGGCCTGGGGGATCCGGTCGCCAAAATAGGTGACGGTATTTTTGCCCTCATCGGTGTTCTGATAGTAGGTAGTGCCGCGCATGGTATCGGCGCGGACTAGATGGCTGTCGGTCAGCTCATTGAGCGCCTGCTGGATCGTAAAATAATTCGTATATTCTTTCTCCAGGATGAATTCGGAGATCTGGCTGGTGGTCAGCGGAAAATCCACCTTGTCCAGCATGAAAAGAATGATCAGTTTATAGAGGGTCAGAGAATCACTCACGATGTCACACTCCTTACTTTCAGAATTTTTTGTATGCCGCAGGGCGAAGCCGTTATCCGGGGAAAAACTGTTTCCCCTGCCAGGAATCCCGGACTTTCATTTCGTGATGGATGGTGTTCAGTACCTTTCGCTTGTCGGCACTCCACAGCGGTGCCACCAGAAGGTCTTTGGGGCCGTCGCCGGTGATCCGGTGGATGACGATGGCGGGATCCAGATGCTCAATGCAGCGGATGAGGATGTCCACGTATTCTTCCATGGAAAACAGCGGGAAGGAAAATTGTTCCAGATCTGTGCCCCGCAGCACATGCATGAGCTGCAGCTTGATGCCGTCGATGCCGGCGTGGGCCAGATAATCTGCGGTGGCCAGCATATCATCGGCGGTTTCCCCGGGCAGGCCCAGGATGACATGGACGATGACGGTGAGACCGGCTGCTTTCAGCCGGGCCAGGGCGTCCTCAAACACGGACAGCGGATAGCCCCGGCGGATGAGGCTGGCGGTGCGGTCATGGATGGTCTGCAGGCCCAGCTCCACCCAGACAGTTTTTTGTTGGTTCAGTTCTGCCAGCAGGTCGATCACATCCGGCGGCAGACAGTCCGGCCGGGTGCCGATGGACAGGGCTGCAATGTCCGGATGGTCAATGGCCTCTGTGAAAAGCTGTCGCAGGCGAGCTGTGGGCGCATAGGTATTCGTAAACGACTGCAAATAGGCGATAAACTGCTGCCCACGGGTGTCGGTATCTGCCGCATCCTTCAGGTTCTTCTCGCAGAACACCCGCTTACCGGCCTCGATCTGTTCCGTGACGGAAAGCCCTGGCGCCGGAGCAAATTCCCCGGAGCCTCCGGCGCTGCAGAAAATACAGCCGCCGGTGCCCAGGGTGCCGTCCCGGTTGGGGCAGGTCATGCCGCCGTCCAGAGAAATCTTGTAAAGCTTCTGTCCGAACTGCTGCTTTAAGGCAAAATCCAGCGAGTGGTAGCGCTTTTGACCGAAATCAGGGCGGACAGTGGACGTTTGCTGCTGGTGAGCCTGCGGATGTTCTTCGCAACTGGACTGGCAAGTTTGCCTTGGCTGCCCACAGGTCCCCGAAGCTGGCAGTGTGCCCGTCTGCGTTTGATGGTTCACGTGTGGCTTTATTGGGTGTATCATGTCTGTATTCATGCAGGAATATGATCTTTCACGGCCTGGCTGACGGCTTCAGCCACGGCAGGATTAAACGCTTCCGGCATGATGTTGTCTTCGTTCAACTCTTCCTCGGGAACCAGTCCGGCGATGGCCAGCGCTGCAGCCAGCTTCATTTCCTCGGTGATCTGGCGGGCACGGCCTTCCAGCGCCCCTTTAAAAATGCCGGGGAAAGCCACCACATTGTTGATCTGGTTCGGGAAATCGGAACGGCCTGTTCCTACCACCCGGGCACCGGCTGCCTTAGCCACATCCGGCATGATTTCCGGTTCGGGGTTGGCCATGGCGAAAATGATGGCATCCCTGTTCATGGAAGCAACCATTTCCGGGGTAACAATGTGAGGCGCAGAGACGCCCACAAAAATATCCGCACCCCTCAGGGCATCTGCCAGGGTGCCGGTGCGGCCCTCCGGGTTGGTGGTCTCCATCATCCTCTGCTGCATCCAGTTCAGGTTTTCCGAACCCTTGTGCAGAATGCCGGATTTATCACACATGATCACGTAGGGGAAACCGTAGGACAGCAGCAGTTTGGTAATGGCAATGCCTGCGCTTCCGGCACCGTTGACTACGATCTTGCAGTCCTCTTTCTTCCGGCCGGTGACTTTCAGGGCATTGATGGCAGCGGCCAGCACCACGATGGCGGTGCCGTGCTGGTCATCGTGGAACACCGGGATGTCCAGCTCTGCTTTCAGCCGTTCTTCGATCTCAAAACAGCGGGGCGCGGAGATATCCTCCAGATTGATGCCACCAAAGCCCGGGGCAATGGCTTTTACCACGCGGATGATCTCCTCGGTGTCCTGGGTGTCCAGACAGATCGGCACGGAATTCACGCCGCCGAACTCCTTGAACAGGCAGGACTTTCCCTCCATGACAGGCATGGCCGCATAGGGGCCGATATTGCCCAGCCCCAGAACGGCGCTGCCGTCCGAGATAACGGCAACGGTGTTGCCCTTCATCGTATATTTATACACAGCTTCGGGATGCTGGGCGATGGCCCGGCAGGGCTCTGCAACACCGGGGGTGTAGGCCATGGCCAGATCCTCCCGGTTTTTTAAAGGGGAAGCGGAGACGGTCTCCACCTTGCCCTGCCATTGTTCGTGCAGCATCAGTGCTTTCTCGTTCAGCGTCATTACGATTCCTCCAGCAAAATAATTAATCGAGTATGATACCTGTGAATTGTTCCGTGCTGTGCACTCTCACAATTCAACCGCTATTCGCATATCGTGGGATTTACATCCCACTTTTATGCTCATTTTATTACAGTTCACACGCGCCATTCGCAAAATCACGCTGACGCGCTCTCCGCTGCTTCGCAGCTCATTTTTGCTCATATCCAGGCGCTCCCTTCGTAGATTCATGCAGACAGCTTTTTATGCAAGCATGAAATCTGTCCGCATGAATCTACAAGTGAACTGTAACGATACTATTATAAAAGGATATTTCCCGGATTACAACAGAGATTTTTAAAGAGCGATTTTGCAAAAGAAATTTCTTGCATTTTGGAAAATGGCATGCTACAATATATAAGCTATTGAGTATATGTGGCTCAGTGGGGAACTGCAGGGACTTGCAGGGATCGCCCGGGATATCTTACTGTGGCAAGATCAGAGCAGTATTGGCCGGGAACCAGGCCGCCGGATGCCGAAGATGCATGCGGGGTGAAGTTCACATAAAATATTTTATATGAGGTGAAAATCATGAGAGAAGGAATCCATCCGGAGTACTACCAGGCAACTGTTACTTGCAACTGCGGCAACACATTTGTTACAGGCTCTACAAAGAAGGACATCCACGTAGAAATCTGTTCCAAGTGCCATTCATTCTACACCGGTCAGCAGAAGGCTGCTGCTGCACGCGGACGTATCGATAAGTTCAACAAGAAGTATGGCATGAACGCGAAATAAGATAGCTGTAATAAACGATAAGGTTGAGGTTGCATAATCTCGACCTTATTTCTTATAAACAGTTCAATTATGCTTTCGGCGTGCTGCTGCCATGCTTGCATGGAAAGCAGTGCACCGAAAAGCATAAGTTGAGCGCCGGATGATGAGCAAAAATAGCCTGCGGTCGCAGGCGGAGAGCGCGTCAGCGCGATTTTGCGAATGGCGCGGTGAACTGTTTAGCAAAGAGCTGGGAGTGGACAGCGCTCTGAACCGTTTGAAAAGGGCAGAGTGTGAAGAGCACTTCATTTATAATGTTTTTTGACAATGGAGAATAATAAATGAGAAATTCCGGTATTGGCGGGCAGGCTGTGATCGAAGGCATCATGATGCGCAACCAGGACAGGTATTCCATCGGCGTGCGCAAGCCCGACAAGAGCATCGAGGTGAAGGTGGAGGATTACAGAAGCTTCATCCCGTGCAAGACATTGACGAAGATCCCCTTTGTGCGGGGCGTATTTAATTTTATAGATTCCATGGTCATCGGCATGAAGACGCTGACTTATTCGGCCAGCTTTTACGAGGACGAAGAAGACGCGGGCAAGCCGAAGGACGAGAAGTCTGAGGCGCTGATGATGGGTGGCACGGTGGCACTTTCCATTGTACTTGCCATCGGCATTTTCATGCTGCTGCCTTATTTTGCGGCGAGCCTGTTCCGGCGGCTGACGGATTCCGCGCTGGTGATCTCGGTGCTGGAGGGTGTGCTGCGGCTGGTGATCTTCTTAGGCTATATCGCGCTGATCTCCCGGATGGAGGATATCCAGCGGGTATTCCAGTACCACGGCGCGGAACACAAATGCATCAACTGCATCGAACACGGCATGGAGCTGAACGTGGAAAATGTACAGAAGAGTTCCCGGCTGCACCGCCGGTGCGGGACGAGCTTCCTGCTCATCGTCATGGTGGTGAGCATCATTTTCTTTCTGTTTATCCGGGTAAATTCCCCGCTGCTGCGGGTGGTGGTGCGGATCTTGCTGGTGCCGGTGATCGCTGGGGTATCCTATGAGTTCATCCGGCTGGCAGGCAAAAGCGAGAATCCGGTGGTGCTGACTTTGAGCAAACCGGGCCTGTGGCTGCAGAAGCTGACCACGAGAGAGCCGGAGGACGACATGGTGGAGGTGGCCATCGCTGCTGTGGAAGCTGTGTTTGACTGGCGAAAGTTCCTGGCCGGTGCGGAGGGCGCAGACTGTAAGGTGGCAGGAACGCCTGCTGCGGAGAACGCATATGAATGATGGTAACACATTTTCCTACGGGGAACTGGTGGAGGAAGGACAGCGGCGGCTTGCGGCTGCCGGGGTGGAAGAAGCCGCAGTGGATGCGTGGCTTCTTTTTTCCTATGATAAAAAGGTGGATCGCACCTGGTATCTTCTGAACCGGACGCAGCGCGCTTCCGGGGAGGAACAGGAGGCGTATCTGAAACTCATTGCCAGACGGTGTGAACGGGTGCCATTACAGCATATCACCGGGGAGCAGGAATTCATGGGACTGCCCTTTCGAGTGACACCGGATGTGCTCATCCCCAGACAGGACACGGAGGTGCTGGTGGAGGAATGCCTCAGACACCTGGCGCCGGGAAATATTTTCCTGGATCTGTGTACCGGGTCCGGCTGCATTCTGGTGAGCCTTCTGCATTACGCGAAGGGCACTTTTGGAACGGGCGCCGACCTTTCCGGGAAGGCCCTGGCGGTGGCGAAGGGCAATGTGGAGGCGAACGGTGTGGAGGCCCGGCTGGTGCAGGGCGATCTGTTCGAACCGGTGACCGGCACCTTTGATCTCATCGTATCCAATCCGCCCTATATTGCATCGGCGGAGATTGAGACGCTGGCCCCGGAGGTGCGGGGAGCATGAGCCCCGGATGGCGCTGGACGGCACCGCGGACGGATTGTTTTTTTACAGGAGAATCGTACAGGAAAGCCCTTCGTATCTGAAAGAGGGCGGCTGGCTGTGCATGGAGATCGGTTACGATCAGGGTGCGGCGGTGCGGCAGCTCATGGAAGCGCGGGGATTTGCAACTGTTTCAGTGATAAAGGATCTGGCAGGCCTTGACCGGGTCGTGTCGGGATGTTACAGGAGGAATAGAAATGTTTGATAAACTGGAGGATCTGCTGATCCGTTTTGAAGAAATTATGAGTGAGCTCAATGAGCCCAATGTGACCGACGATCAGAACCGTTTCCGCAAGCTCATGAAGGAGCAGAGCGATCTGCAGCCGCTGGTGGATGCCTACAAAGAGTATAAGGAATGTAAGCAGACCGAGGCGGACAGCCTGGAAATGCTGGAGGCAGAGTCTGATGAGGAAATGCGGGAACTGTTAAAAGAGGAGCTGTCGGATGCCAAGAAGCGCATCGAGGAGCTGGAGGCGAAGCTGAAGATCCTGCTGCTGCCCAAGGACCCCAACGATGACAAGAACGTTATCGTGGAGATCCGTGCGGGTGCAGGCGGAGACGAGGCTGCCCTGTTTGCGGCAGAGCTTTACCGGATGTATGTGCACTATGCGGAAAGTCGCCGCTGGAAGGTGGAAACCATGGAAGTGGATGAGACCGGCATTGGCGGCATGAAGTCTGTGAACTTCATGGTCAACGGCCAGGGCGCGTACTCTGTGCTGAAATATGAGAGCGGCGTGCATCGGGTACAGCGTGTGCCGGAAACCGAGTCCGGCGGCCGGATCCATACGTCCACCGCTTCTGTGGCTGTGATGCCGGAGGCAGAGGAAGTGGATGTGCAGATCGATGAAAAGGATATCCGTATTGACGTCATGCGTGCGTCTGGTAACGGCGGCCAGTGTGTCAATACCACAGACTCTGCGGTGCGTCTGACCCATTACCCCAGCGGTATCGTGGTGTACAGCCAGACCGAGAAATCCCAGCTGCAGAACAAGGCCAAGGCTTTCGCCCTGCTGCGTGCCAAATTATACGATATTGAGTGCCAGAAAGCCCACGATGCGGAGGCGGAGGCACGCCGGAGCCAGATCGGTACCGGTGATCGTTCCGAGAAGATCCGGACGTACAACTTCCCCCAGGGCCGTGTGACCGATCACCGGATCAACCTGACGCTGTACAAGCTGGACAAAATCATGGACGGCGATATCCAGGAGATCATTGATGCCTGCATCGCCGCTGACCAGGCAGCCAAGCTGGCAAAGATGAACGAGGAGTAAAATGATTCGTGTATTTTTAAGATCCATGCTCAAGCCCCTGTCCTTTGTGCCGGCGCTTTGCATGATGGTAATGATATACAGCTTCTCGGCGGAGGACGGGAAGACGTCGGCGGCTTTTACGTATAAAGTCAGTGTAAAAGTCGTGGAAACGGTGGATCAGGTGGCCAATCTCGACCTGTCCCAGACGGAGATCGAGAATTACGCCAACCATTTTCACCATCTCATCCGCAAATGCGGCCATGTGACGGAATATTTTCTGCTGGCGGTGTCTCTGGCACTGCCGCTGTATGTGTACGGCCTGCGGGGCATCTGGCTGACGCTGGTGGCCGGGGCCATCTGCGTGGGCTTTGCGGCCCTGGACGAATATCATCAGCTGTTCGTATCCGGCCGGGGCGCCAGCAAGCGGGATGTGGCCATCGACAGCATCGGCATCTTTGCCGGGATCATCGTCACCCGGATCATTGGCTGGATGGGAAGGAAGACCATCTTCCGGCCGCTGTGCACGAAGAAAAAGCGGCGGCGCAGAACGGTATAAGTGCCATCAACAGTCATGTGTGGTACTGATTTGGACACAAAGCGTGAGATGTGAATCTATCAAGATTGTTGTCAGCGATCAGAGAGAAACGGAATATGATCAGCGAAAATGTGTCTGTTGGAATGATGGCATGAAATTGTTTATAGGAAGAAAATAAAAAATGAGGGTCAGACCGCCGCAGGCGGGCACTGGCCTTTCTGAGATTTTAAAGGCAGGTATTGTATGGAACTGGAATGGAAAAAGATAGAGGTACAGGATCGGGCGCTGTTTCTGCCTTACCTGTACAGCCTTGCCTCCCGCAGTGCGGAGACCACATTTGCCAATCTGTATCTGTGGTCGAGGCAGTATCCCACAGGATATGCGGTGGTGGGGGATTTTCTTGTGATGAAAAGTCTGGAGGAGGAAGTGTTTGCTTTCCCGGCAGGTACCGGCAATCTGCGGAAAATCGTGGAGGCGCTGGATGCTTATCAGCGGGAGCGCGGGCAGGCGCTGGCCTTCCAGTGTGTGACGAGAGAGCAGTTTGCACAGCTGGAAGCGCTGTTTCCCGGCAGATTTCAGATAGAATATGACAGAGATTATGCAGACTATGTTTATGACGCAGAGAAACTTGCAAATCTTTCCGGCAAGAAGTATCATGGGAAGAAAAATCATGTGAACAAGTTTCAGAAGCAGTATCCGGACTGGAGCTATGAACCCATGACGGCGGACAATCTGGAGGACTGTTTCCAGATGGCGCTGATCTGGCGGCGGGAAAACGGCTGCGAGGAGGACGTGGAGAAAAACGCGGAGATGTGCGTGGCGCTCAATGCCCTACGGCTGTTTACGGAGCTTTCCATGGAGGGCGGCGTGCTGCGGGTGGGCGGTGAAGTGGTGGCTTTCACTCTGGGCGAGCAGGCCTGCGAGGATACGTTCGTGGTGCACATCGAGAAAGCCCGGGCGGACATTGATGGTGCCTACACCATGATCAACCAGCAGTTTGTGCGGCATGCGCTGCTGGGAAAATATAAATATGTGAACCGGGAGGATGATGTGGGCGCGGAAGGGCTGCGCAAGGCAAAGCTGTCCTATCATCCGGCGTTCATGGTGGATAAAGGATATGTGACGGAAAAATAAATTTTAAGGTGCAGGGAATGTCACACTGTGCTATGATAAAGAACAGAAGAGCGTTCTTTCTATATAGAAGAAAGCAGGTGTGTGTGAATCCTGCTGCTGTAAAGGACAGCGGATGATCTGATACACGTAAGATAAGGAGGAGTATGCGATGATTTCTGAGAAAATGAAGGGCTATGTGGCAAACAGCTCCGTGATCCGGGCCATGTTTGAGGAAGGCAAGAAGATGGCGGCCATTTACGGCGCCGATCATGTATATGATTTCAGCCTGGGCAATCCCAATGTGGCAGCGCCGGACTGTGTAAAAGAGGCCATCAAGGATCTGGCAGATCATGAGGATCCGGTGGTGCTCCACGGCTATATGAGCAATTCCGGCTACGAGGACGTGCGGGAGGCCATCGCCCAGTCCCTGAACCGGCGGTTTGGCACGAAGTTCGGCCAGCGCAACATTCTCATGACCGTGGGTGCGGCCGGCGGCCTGAACGTGATCTTCAAGACGCTGCTGAACCCGGGCGATGAGGTCATCACCTTTGCCCCTTTCTTTGGAGAATACAGAAGCTATGTGGGCAACTATGACGGCGTGCTGGTGGTGGTATCCCCGGATACCGAGACGTTCCAGCCGAACCTGGAGGAGTTTGCCCGGAAAATCACGGCGAAAACGAAGGCAGTCATCGTCAACAACCCCAACAATCCCACCGGTGTGGTTTATACGGAGGAGACGATCCAGAAGCTGGCACAGATCTTAAAGGAAAAGCAGAAGGCATTCGGCACGGACATTTATCTGATCTCCGATGAGCCTTACCGGGAGCTGGCCTATGACGGCGTGGAAGTGCCTTACCTGACAAAATATTATGACAACACCATTGTGGGCTATTCCTACAGCAAATCCCTGTCCCTGCCCGGCGAGCGGATCGGCTATCTGGTCATGCCCGACGAGCTGAGCGATGCGGACGATGTGATCGCTGCCGCTTCTGTGGCAAACCGGATCCTGGGCTTTGTCAACGCACCGTCCCTCATGCAGAGGGTGGTGGCCCGCTGTGTGGATGCGAAAACAGATGTTGCCTTTTACAACCGGAACCGGGAAGCGCTGTACGGCGGTCTGAAGGCGCTGGGCTATTCCTGCATCAAGCCGGAGGGCGCGTTTTACCTGTTTGTGAAGACACCCACTGCCGATGAGAACGAATTCTGTGCGGCGGCCAAGAAGCACAACATTCTGGTGGTGCCCGGCAGTACCTTTGCCTGCCCGGGCTTTGTGCGGATCGCTTATTGTGTGAGCTACGAGACGATCCAGAACGCCATGCCGGGATTTGCGGCGCTGGCAGAAGAGTTCGGAGTGAAAGGATGAAAAACAGATGAGAGCATTTGAGGAAAATATACGGAAAGTCGTGCCCTATGTGCCGGGCGAGCAGCCCAAGCGTGCCCGGATGATCAAGCTGAACACCAATGAAAATCCTTACCCCCCGGCTCCCGGCGTGGAGAGGCTGCCCTGCGGGGGCTTCCGGCAGACAGCCTGCGCCGTTACCCTGACCCGGCCTGCGACGTGCTGACAGAGGCCATTGCGGATGTGTATGGGGTGAAAAAGGAGCAGGTGTTCGTGGGCGTTGGCTCTGACGATGTGCTGGCCATGGCATTTATGACCTTTTTCAATTCGAAGAAACCCATCCTGTTCCCGGATGTGACCTACTCCTTTTATCCGGTTTGGGCCGATCTTCTGGGCATTCCCTATGAGCGCCCGGCGCTGGATGAGAATTTCAGGCTTCGCAAGGAAGACTATTACCGGGAAAATGGCGGCATTGTTTTTCCCAATCCAAATGCGCCCACGGCCATTGCGGAACCCCTTTCCTTTATTGAGGATATCCTGTCCCACAATCGGGACGTGATCGTCATCGTGGACGAGGCGTACATTGATTTCGGCGGGGCATCGGCACTGCCGCTGCTGGAGAAATACGACAATCTTCTGGTGGTGCAGACCTTTTCCAAGTCCCGCTCCATGGCGGGCATGCGCATCGGCTATGCCTTCGGCAGTCCGCTGCTCATCAAATACATGAACGATGTAAAATATTCCTACAATTCCTACACGCTGAACGCGGCGGCTCTGGCCTGCGGCGCGGCTTCCGTGCGTGATACAGAATATTTTGCCGAAACCACAGCGAAAATCGTGGCAACGAGGGAGCGGGCGGCAGAGGAACTGGTAAGCTTAGGATTTTCCATGACGCCGTCCAAAGCAAACTTCCTGTTCGTCACCCATGCGCGGATCCCGGCAAAAGAGCTGTTTGAGGCATTAAAGCAGCAGGATATCTTTGTCCGGTATTTTGCATCGCCCCGGATCGACAATTATCTGCGGATCACCGTGGGCACCGATGCAGAGATGGACGAGCTGCTGGCATTTTTGAAGAAATACGTGGAGACGCACTGATGGATGCTTATACGAGTTTTGCCCGGGTGTACGACGCGTTCATGGATAATATTCCGTATGAAGAATGGGGACGCTATATCCGATCCCTGCTGGAGGAATATGGTGTCCGGGAAGGGCTGGTGCTGGATCTGGGCTGCGGCACCGGCAGCATGACCGAGGTGCTGGCCGGGTACGGCTATGACATGATCGGCGTGGATCTGTCGGCGGATATGCTGGAGATCGCCATGGAGAAGCGGCAGCAGTCCGGTCACGATATTTTGTACCTGCAGCAGGATATGCGGAGCTTTGAGCTGTACGGCACGGTGGCTGCGGTGGTGTGCGTGTGCGATTCCATGAACTATATATTGGAAGAGGAAGATCTGACGGAGGTGTTCCGGCTGGTGAACAACTATCTGGATCCCGGCGGCATTTTCGTGTTTGACCTGAATACCGTTTATAAATATGAAGAGCTCCTGGGGGATGCCACCATTGCGGAGGACCGGGAGGATAAAAGCTTTATCTGGGATAATTTTTATGATCCGGAGGAACAGATCAACGAATACGACCTGTCCATTTTTATCCGGGAGGAAGAAAACCTGTACCGGAAATTTACGGAGACCCATTATCAGCGGGCCTACACGCTGGCACAGGTGAAAGCCTGCCTGGAGGCGGGCGGCATGGAATTTGTCACCACCTATGACGCATTCACGAAGGATGCGCCCCGGCCGGACAGCGACCGGATCTATGTGATCGCCAGAGAGAAAGGAAAACAACATGTCTGATTATATCATTAGAGCCACAGCGGCGGACAGCCAGATCCGCGCGTTTGCGGCAACCACGCGGGAGATCGCGGAGACGGCCAGAAAGGCCCACAATACCAGCCCGGTGGTGACAGCTGCCCTGGGACGGCTGCTGACGGCGGGCGCCATGATGGGCGTGATGCAAAAAGGGGACGACGATATGCTGACGCTGCAGATCCGCTGCGAGGGCCCCATCGGCGGCCTGACGGTGACGGCGGATGCCAGAGGAAACGTCAAGGGCTATGCCAACCAGCCGGATGTGATGCTGCCGCCTAATGCCAAAGGAAAGCTGGATGTGGGCGGCGCTCTGGGCAACGGCCTGCTGAGCGTCATCCGGGATATGGGCCTGAAAGAGCCCTATGTGGGGCAGACGGCCCTGCAGACCGGAGAGATCGCCGAGGATCTGACCTACTATTTTGCAACGTCTGAGCAGGTGCCTTCATCCGTGGGACTGGGCGTGCTCATGAATAAGGATAACACAGTAAAATGCGCCGGCGGCTTTATCATTCAGCTCATGCCTTTTACGCCGGATGACATCATTGACAAACTGGAGCAGAAACTGTCCACGGTCACTTCTGTGACGGCCCTGCTGGATGCGGGAAAAACGCCGGAGGAAATCCTGGAGGAGCTGCTGGGGGACTTCGGCCTGGAGATCACAGAAAAGCTGCCCACCCAGTTTGCCTGCAACTGCTCCAAGGAGCGGGTGGAAAAGGTGATCTGCAGCATTGGCCGCAAGGATCTGGAAGAAATGATCGCTGATAACAAGGATATCGAGGTCAACTGTCATTTCTGCAACACCAATTATACGTTTACGGTAGACGAGCTGAAAGCGATTTTGAAGAGAAAATAGGAGGACACCAATGAGACATGGATTCGTAAGGGCTGCTGCGGTGACCCCGGCCATTCGGGTGGGGGACGTGGCATACAATGCAGACCAGATCCGAAAGGGAATGGAAGAGGCAGAACGTGCCGGAGCATCCATCGTGGTGTTCCCGGAGCTTTGCCTCACCGGCTATACGTGCAGCGACCTGTTTTTGCAGGAGGTGCTGCTGCGCCGGGCAAAGGAAGAACTGCTGGCGCTGGCGGCTGAGACCCAGGGAAAAGACTTCCTGGCGTTCGTGGGACTGCCGCTGGAGGTGGACGGGCGGCTGTATAACGTGGCTGCCGTGCTTGATCAGGGAGAGGTGAAGGCATTCATTCCCAAGACGTTCATTCCCAACTATTCGGAATTCTACGAGGTGCGGCATTTTACAAAAGGCCCGGCTGCGCCCCGGAAGATCACCTGGATGCCGGGACAGACATGCTGGTTTGGCACTGACGTTCTGCTGGCCTGTCAGGAACTGCCGGATCTGGTGCTGGCAGCGGAAATCTGTGAGGATGTGTGGGCGCCAGGGCCCCCCAGCGTCCGCCATGCCCTGTCCGGGGCCACGGTGCTGGTGAACCTGTCTGCTAGTGATGAGACCACAGGCAAGGATGAGTACCGCCGGATGCTGATCAAAAGCCAGTCAGCAAGACTGCTGGCGGGCTATATCTACTGCAGCGCCGGGGAGGGGAGAGTCCTCCACCGATCTGGTATTTTCCGGCCATAATCTCATTGCGGAAAACGGCAGCATTTTGAAAGAATCCCCCCGGTTCGGCCACGGCATGATCTGTGCTGATCTGGATGTGAGCCGCCTGAAAGCGGAGCGGCGGCGGATGACCACCTTCGAGATGGCGGATGGCGCAGACTATGTGCGGATTCCCTTTTCCCTGCCTCTGCGGGATCTGGAGCTGGAGCGGTTCATCGATCCGGCGCCCTTCGTGCCGTCCCGGCAGGAAGACCGGC
Source organism: Oscillospiraceae bacterium NTUH-002-81 (assembly GCA_032620915.1). NCBI lineage: Bacteria > Bacillati > Bacillota > Clostridia > Eubacteriales > Oscillospiraceae > Oscillospiraceae bacterium NTUH-002-81. Next base: position 2,772,054 of record CP136052.1, on the reverse strand, counting down.
GGAAACGCTGCGAGGAGATTTTCACCATCCAGGCCATGGGCCTGAAAAAGCGGCTGGAGCATACCGGCTGCAAGAGCGCGGTCATCGGTATTTCTGGCGGCCTGGATTCCACGCTGGCGCTGCTTGTCACCTCCCGCGCCTTTTCCCTGCTGGGCCTGTCCCCGTCGCTGATCACAGCAGTGACCATGCCCTGCTTCGGCACCACCGACCGGACGTACACCAACGCCTGCACGCTGACGAAAAAGCTGGGCGCTTCCTTAAAAGAGGTGGATATCAAAGAGGCAGTGACGCTGCATTTTCGGGATATCGAGCAGGATCCGGCCTGCCATGATGTGACCTACGAAAACGGTCAGGCCAGAGAGCGTACCCAGGTGCTCATGGACATTGCCAACAAGAGCGGCGGCATGGTCATCGGCACCGGCGACATGTCCGAACTGGCTCTGGGCTGGGCCACCTATAACGGCGATCACATGTCCATGTACGGCGTCAACGCCTCCGTGCCCAAGACTCTTGTCCGTCATCTGGTGCACTATTATGCGGACACCTGCGGTGACGAGGAGCTGAAAGCGGTGCTCTACGACATTCTGGATACCCCGGTGAGCCCGGAGCTTTTGCCGCCGGAGGACGGCAAGATCGCCCAGAAGACCGAGGATATCGTGGGCCCTTACGAGCTTCATGACTTTTATCTCTATTATATTCTGCGTCTCGGATTCGAACCGGCCAAGATCTACCGGCTGGCGAAGAAAGCCTTCGCAGGCCAGTACGACGAGGAGACGATCCTGAAATGGCTGAAGGTATTTTACAGAAGATTCTTCTCCCAGCAGTTCAAGCGCTCCTGCCTGCCGGACGGCCCCAAGGTGGGTACTGTGGCAGTCTCTCCCCGGGGAGATCTGCGGATGCCCAGCGATGCCAGTGCCAGACTGTGGCTGGACGAGCTGGAAAAACTATAAAGTTGCCTTGTTCAACGCATTCTGTATCGCCTCCAGCAGCACCATGGACGTATACTGCCGGTCCTGGCTGTAGCTGATGTCATCCAGCGACTGTTTTTTTCACGATCTGTTCCCCCAGATCGTTTAAGGCAGGCTGCATGAGCGGGTACATGGCTGAGACGGTTTCGTTTAAGTTGGTAAATCGGATGGCATTGATGTGGTCGGCGTCCACGGATACCTCCACGTCAAGGATCTGATCCCCCAACTGGACAGAAGAGGAGTAGACCCCGGCGGTGTACGTGTCGGGCTGCTGCTCTTCTTTCTTTTGGCCGGAGGAAAACATTAGAAACAGAAGGCACAGCAGTGCAACGCCGAAAACGGCAAAAATAACCGTATAGATGACTTCTTTTTTATGTAACACAATGATTCTTGTTCTGGAACTCATAGACCCCCTCCGCGATTCTTTTTCTACATCCTATGTGCTTAGTGAGAAAGATATGTCTGGACAAAGAAACAGATCATTGTTATACTGAAACAGAATTGCAGGTGATGGATATGACGGAGAAAATCAGCATTCTGGGCGTGGAACTGAAGGATTATTCCATGGAGGATGCAGCCCGTGTGATAGAAGAATATCTGAACAATGACGTTCTCAATACGATGTGCCTTGTGACGAAGGAGATGCTTGTGTATGCGGGCGAGAATCCGGAGTACCGGGAATGTCTGGAAGCCATGGACATTCATGTGGTGGTGGACAGTGACATTTTCTCTGCGGCAGGCATCACCGGAGAAGAGCGGTTGAAGAAGGCGGATGACAGGCAGCTGTGGAAGCTGTTCATCGATACGGTGGTGAAGGAGCACAAGAGCTGTTTCCTTCTGGCACAGACAGCAGACGATCTGGAGAAGTTCCGGGAGACGCTGCAGGAGAAGTTCCCGGATCTGGTGATCGCCGGGGCTTACGCGGCGGAGGATGCTGGGGACGAACCGGAGGTTATTGTCAACGAGATCAACGGCATTTTGCCGGATGTGATATTTTCCACGCTGGATCAGCCCTTCCAGGAGCTGTTCCTCCATGAGCAGCGGGCGAAGATGGGTGCCCGGGTGTGGTTTGGTTTTGGCCCCATGGGCAGTGGCGGACGGTTCGGCGAGGAAAACTGGCTGGCAAGGCTCATCGGCAAGACGGTATTTCACCGGAAGGTACAGCAGTACAATCATATGGTGAAAGACGAAGAGGAATACGAGGAGGCGCTGGCGGAAGAAGCGGCAGAAGAGCTGCCTGCAAAAGAAGACGGAGAGGCAGGCGCTGAGAAATAAAGCACTTACCGTTCACACGCGCCATTCGCAAAATATAAAAAATATGTGAAAGATATGAGGAAATGCATAAAAATAGTTGCATTTCCTCTTGATTTTTATGTATAATTGCATTAACTTGAATAGGGAGTATTCGTTTTGCTTAAAAAAGAGTCACAGAAATTGTGAATGTTGTATAGAACGGAAAAGGAGAGGCGAGGAATATGATATCGAATCAGATACTGCAGACGACCATCGATGGCCTGAAAAATATTGCAAGAATTGATCTCAGCATCCTGGATACAGAGGGTAAGGTGCTGGCAACGACGGTGCCGGGCGCGGAGAATTATGAGAGTACGGTACTGGCATTTGTGGAGTCACCGGCGGACAGCCAGGTGATCCAGGGCCACCTGTTTTTCAAGGTGTATGATGAGCAGCAGCTGGAATATGTGCTGCTGGCCAACGGGGACAATGACGATGTCTACATGGTAGGCAAGATCGCCGCTTTCCAGATCCAGAATCTGCTGGTGGCCTACAAGGAGCGGTTCGATAAGGACAACTTCATCAAGAACCTGCTGCTTGACAACCTGCTGCTGGTGGATATTTACAACCGGGCAAAGAAGCTGCATATCGAGACCGATGTCCGTCGTGTGGTCTATATCATCGAGATCAACCGGGAGAAGGACAACACCGTGCTGGAGAGCGTGCGCGGCCTGTTCGGCGGCAAGTCCAAGGACTTTATCACCGCTGTGGATGAGAAGAACCTCATCGTGGTGAAGGAGATCGCACCGGGTGAGGGCTATCCGGAGATCAACAAGACCGCACGGATGATGCTGAACCTGCTGAAAGGCGAGACCGGCGAGGAGATCCATATCGCTTATGGCACCATCGTGCCGGAGCTGAAAGAGGTTTCCCGGTCTTATAAGGAAGCAAAGATGGCGCTGGATGTGGGCAAGATCTTCTTCGAGGAGCGGGATATCATCGCATACAGCTCTCTGGGCATTGGCCGTCTCATTTACCAGCTGCCCATCCCGCTGTGCAAGATGTTCATCCGCGAGATCTTTGACGGCAAGTCCCCGGACGAGTTCGACGAGGAGACGCTGACGACCATCAACAAGTTTTTCGAGAACAGCCTGAACGTATCCGAGACATCGAGACAGCTGTATATCCACCGGAATACGCTGGTTTACCGTCTGGACAAGCTGCAGAAGAGCACCGGGCTGGATCTGCGGGTATTCGAGGATGCCATCACGTTCAAGATCGCGCTGATGGTCGTAAAATATATGAAATACATGGAAACACTGGATTATTAGAAAAAACCATGATATAACTAAATAAGTAACGCCGGGGTCCGGTCTGTTCCCCGGCGTATTGCTGTTATATTTTATGTTTAGGAGGCTTAAGCTAAATGATCACAATGGAAAATGTGAGCAAAGCGTACGTGGAGGGCATACCGGCCATCAAGAATATCAGCTTGCATATTGATCGAGGGGAATTTGTATTTATTGTAGGAGATAGCGGGTCTGGTAAATCTACACTTATCAAGCTTCTTTTGAAAGAACTGGAGCCCACCAGCGGCAAGATTACGGTGAACGGCCAGAATCTGGGGCGTCTGAAGCGCAAGCAGATTCCCCGTTACCGCAGGAAGATCGGCGTGGTGTTCCAGGATTTCCGTCTGTTAAAGGACCGGAATGTGTATGAGAATATTGCTTTCGCCCAGCGTGTCATCATGACGCCGACGCGAAAGATCCGAAGAGAGGTGCCCAAGATGCTCTCTCTGATCGGACTGGCAGAGAAATATAAGTCTTTCCCGAAGCAGCTTTCCGGCGGAGAGCAGCAGAGGGTTGCCCTGGCCCGGGCGCTGGTGAACCATCCCGACCTTCTGCTGGCCGATGAGCCCACCGGCAACCTGGATCCGAAGAATTCTTGGGAGATCATGAAGCTTCTGGAATCCATCAATGAGAAGGGCACCACCGTACTGGTCGTTACCCACAACCGGGAGATCGTGGATGAGATGAAGAAGCGTGTTATCACCATGAACCGCGGTGTCATCATCAGCGACGAGAAAGAGGGAGGCTATATCTATGAGGGCTAGTACGATTGTATACACGCTGAAACAGGGTCTGAAAAATATTTACCGCAACAAGATGTTTTCCCTGGCCTCCATGGCAACGATGGCTGCCTGCATTTTCATGTTCAGTCTGTTTTTTGCCATCGTGTCCAACCTGGACAACATGGTGCGTGAGGCAGAATCCGGTGTGGGCGTTACGGTGTTTTTCAACAGCGATATGACGACAGAGCAGATCCAGGCGCTGGGCGCACAGATCAGTGAGCGGCCCGAGGTGGATCATCTGGTGTATGTATCCGCAGAGGAAGCCTGGGAGCAGTATAAGAAAGAATATTTAAAGGGCGCAGAAGAGCTGGCAGAGGGCTTTGAGCAGGATAACCCGCTGGCAAACTCTTCCCATTATGAGATTTACCTGAAAAGCGTAGAGGATCAGCAGTCGCTGGTGGACTATCTGAATACGCTGATGGATCAGGGAGTGCGACAGATCAACCAGTCGGAGGCGGTGGCCAATACGCTGGGCGGATTTAACAGCCTGCTGTATTATGTATCCGTGGCGATCATTGGCGTTCTGCTGCTGGTATCCATCTTCCTCATCAACAACACCGTTACCATCGGTATTGCGGTGCGTAAGGAAGAAATCGCCATCATGAAGCTTATCGGCGCCACCGACTTTTTCGTTCGGGCACCGTTTATCGTGGAAGGACTGATCATCGGTCTCATCGGTGCAGCCATCCCGCTGTTTGTCTTCTACTTCCTGTACAAGCAGACTATCCTTGTGGTGGAAGAGAAGTTCGGCATTTTAAGCAGCCTGCTGCAGTTCCTTCCGGTGAAAGAGCTTTACCATACGCTGCTGCCGGTGGCACTGCTGCTCGGTATCGGCATCGGATTTATCGGAAGCTTTATTACGATCAGAAAGCACTTGAAAGTGTAATCACAGTACCGCAGATGCAGGCGCGCCATTTACGGAACAACCGTTTGGTCGTGCCATTCGCAGAGCAGCACATCCTTACGCGTGGACAGATTTTTATGCAGGCAGGATGGAACAGCTGTTGGAGGATCTATCTATGTATAGAAAAAAACAAAAGTTGTCGGCGGCCCTGGCCGCGGCGCTGTGTCTTTCCCTCGCTGTGCCGGGAGGCAGCGCACAGGCGAAAAGCCTGGAACAGCAGAGACAGAATGCACAGCAGCAGATCAAGGACATCAAGGCAGATATCAATTCTGTGAAAAATAAGCTGACGGAGCTGAAAAATTCCAAGAGCAATCTCCAGAGCTACATCAGCAGTCTGGATGCCCAGTCCAGCCAGCTGGATGCCCAGCTAAAGGAGCTGGATGCGTCTATCGAGGAGAAGAACGCCGAGATCGACCAGACCCAACAGGAGCTGGAGGAGGCACAAGACACGGTCGATACCCAGTATGAAGCCATGAAGAAGCGCATACAGTATATGTATGAGAATGGTGATTACTCTTATGTGACCATGCTTTTGGAGGCGTCCAGCATGACGGAGCTTCTGAACCGGGCGGAGTTTGCCACGCAGATGGTGGACTATGACCGGAAGATGCTGATCAGCTTTCAGGAGGCCAGACAGAAGGTAGAGGATACCAAGGCACAGTTGGAAGAGGAAGAGAAGGAACTGGAAGACATGCAGAATGAAGTGAATGAACAGAAGGACGCTCTGGATCTTCTCATCGACGCCAAAACCAGTGAGATCTCCCAGTACCAGCAGAAGATCGCCAATGCGGAGGCAGAGGCGGATGACTATGCGGATCAGCTTGCCGAGCAGGAAGCGCTTCTGGAGAAGATCGAGAACCAGATCGCAGCGGAAGCGGCGAAGAAGGCAGCGGAGCTGGAAAAAGCAGGAACGGTCGTTTCTTCATCGGGATTTATCTGGCCTTGCCCGTCCAGCCATCGGATCACCAGTACCTTTGGCCCCAGATCCCAGCCCACGGCAGGGGGCATCTACATACCATAAGGGCATTGATATCGGGGCATCTTCGGGAAGTGCCATCGTGGCGGCGGCTGACGGTGTGGTGACGACGGCAACCTACAGTTCGTCTGCGGGCAATTATGTGGTAATCTCCCACGGAAACGGACTTTCCACCGTATATATGCACTGCTCCAGCCTGAGCGTATCGGCGGGACAGAAGGTGTCTCAGGGACAGACGATCGCGGCTGTGGGCTCCACCGGGTATTCCACCGGACCGCATCTGCATTTTGGTGTGATCAGCAATGGCAGCTATGTAAATCCTTCGGGATATGTAAACTAGAATAAAAGAGAAGGGGGCTGCTGCAGACAGGAAATCTGTGGCAGCCCTGTTTGGTATGACAGGATAGGAAGCAGAAATGCAGAGGAGGAATGATATGCAGGATTATAACCGGGATGAATATTCCATGGATGATGCGTATGAGGAGAAAAGACACTGGAGAAGAGGATTTTTCAGCGGGATCCTGACGGTGGCTTTTATTGCGGCAGCCGGTCTTCTGGTGTACACGGTGCTCAATCTGGGCAGCGCAGGGTTTCGTACAGCGGAAAACAGCGGCAGTGCTTCGGTGGGCAGCAGCCAGGTGGAGCAGAAAACCGAACGGCTGAAAGCACTCATCGACCAGTATTATCTGGACGATGTGGATGAGAGTGCCATGGTGGAGGGCATGTATGCAGGCATGCTAAACGGTCTGGGTGATCCTTACACCGTCTACTATACAGAAGAGGAGTTCAACGCCCTGATGGAATCCACGTCAGGGGAATATAAGGGCATCGGCGCACTCATGTCCCAGAATATCGAGACAGGGATCATTACGATCACCCGCCCCTTTGAGGGCTGTCCGGCCCAGCAGGCGGGCATCATCGCCGGAGATATTATCACAAAGGTCAATGGCCAGGACGTGGGAAGCATGGAGCTGTCCGAGGTGGTGGCCATGATCAAGGGCGAAGCCGGGACAACGGTGGACATCACCGTATACCGTGACCGGGAGGAGCTGGATTTCACCGTGGAGCGGGCGGATATCCAGGTGCCTACTGTGAACAGCAAAATGCTGGACGACAAGATCGGCTATATCTATGTGATGGAATTCGACGAGGTAACGGCAGATCAGTTCCACGATGCGCTGGAGGATCTGAAGAGCCAGGGCATGGAGCAGCTGGTCATCGACCTGCGGGATAATCCGGGCGGCAGCCTGGACACGGTGATCCAGATGCTGGATGAGATCCTGCCGGAGGGACTGCTGGTATACACGGAGGATAAATACGGCAACCGGGAAGAGGCAACCTCCGATGCAGAAAATTATCTTTCCCTGCCCATGACGGTGCTGGTCAACGGCAACAGTGCCAGTGCTTCGGAAATCTTTGCCGGTGCGGTGAAGGATTATCACTGGGCAACGCTGGTGGGTACCACTACCTACGGCAAGGGCATCGTGCAGCGGATCTTTGATCTGGGCGACGGTACCGCGGCAAAGATCACCATTTCCAAGTATTACACCCCTGCGGGCAACAATATCCACGGCATCGGCATTGAGCCGGATGTGGAGGTGGAGATCCCGACGGAGGCATATGACGACGGTGTAGTCACCGAGGACGAGGATGCCCAGCTGCAGAAAGCACTGGAGCTTTTAAGGAGCGGCCAGGTGACGGCGGGTGAAGTACAGCAGTAAGTAAGAAAAGTTACATGGGGAGACGAGAAAATGAAAGTTGCAGTATACAGTTATCGGGCGTTCGATGAGGGCCTGTATTTTGAAAAAATCGCAAAGGAGCTGGGGATGGAGCTGGTGCTCTGCCCCGATGCGCCGGACATGGAAAATGCGGCGCTGGCGGAAGGGTGCGACTACTTAAGCGTCATCACAACGAAGATCGACGCAGCCCTGGTGGAGCGGTTTCATGATCTGGGCGTGAAAATGATCTCCACCCGGACCATCGGCTATGATCACATCGATCTGAAAAAAGCGAAGGAGCTGGGCGTGAAGATCAGCAATGCCACCTATTCTCCCAACAGCGTGGCGGACTATGCGCTGATGCTGATGCTCATGACCACCCGCCGAATGAAGATGATCATGAACAAGGCGGCGATCCAGGATTTCTCCCTGCCGGGCAACATCGGCAAGGAGCTGCCGGACATGACCGTGGGTATCGTGGGCACCGGCCGGATCGGCGAGACACTCATCCGCCATCTGTCCGGCTTTGGATGCCGGCTTCTGGCTTACGATCTGTATGAGAAGGATGCAGTGAAGCAGTATGCATCTTATGTGACCCTGGAGACACTGTATCGGGAGAGTGATATCATTTCCCTGCATATTCCGGCCAGTGAGAAGGATTACCACATGATCTCGGGGGAGGTCATGGACACCATGAAGGACGGCGTCATCCTCATCAACACGGCCCGGGGCTCCCTCATCGACAGCCGGGCGCTCATCGATCACATCGAAAGTGGAAAAATCGGCGCCGCGGGACTGGATGTTGTGGAAAATGAGTTCGGCATGTATTATTATGATAAGAAAACCGATGTGATGGACAACCGGGAGCTGGCCATTCTGAAAAGCTTCCATAATGTGGTGGTAACGCCTCATATGGCATTTTACACCAACGAGGCAATCCGGGATATGGTATATTCTTCATTGAAAAGCTGCCGTCTGGAGGCAGACGGAAAGAAGAATCCCTGGTTGATCGGGTAAGCGGTGCGAACAAAAAAGAGAGATAAAAACTTTTGAGGGGAAGTTTTGTTAAAGGGAGGTTGGATGCAGATGAAAAAGAGAATTTTCTTTGTGTTTAATATGCATGCGGGAAAAGCCCGTATCAAGACAAAGCTTTCAGATATTCTGAATATCTTTACGGAAAAAGGATATGAGGTGACGGCTTACCCGACCCAGTACGCCGGGGAGGCGGTGCTGCGGATCGAAGCGCTGGAGGACGGTTATGAGCTGGTGGTGTGCAGCGGCGGGGACGGCACCCTGGATGAGGTGGTGACCGGCATGATGCGCCGCCCGGAGGAAAAACGGATTCCCATCGGTTATATCCCGGCGGGTTCCACCAACGATTTCGCAAAAAGTCTGGGACTGCCCCAGAAGATGGAGGATGCGGCGGCCCGGATCATGGCGGGAAAGCGGTTCCCCTGCGATATCGGCGCTTTTAACGGGGACTATTTTGTATACATCGCGGCCTTCGGTATTTTTACCGATGTGTCCTACCAGACTGACCAGCAGATGAAAAACGTGCTGGGACATATGGCCTATATCCTGGAGGGGATGAAGCGGCTCACCAACATCGTTTCCTACAAAATGAAGCTTCGCTGGGAAGACCGGGAGGTGGAGGATGATTTCCTCTTCGGCATGGTGACCAACTCCCGCTCCGTCGGCGGCTTCAAGTCCATCATCGGCACCGAGGTGGTGCTGGATGACGGTGTGTTCGAGGTGACGTTCATCAAACGCCCGAAAAACCTTCTGGAGCTGAACGAGACGCTGACGGCACTTCTGCTGGCGGAGATCGACGAGCGGTACATGTATTCTTTCCGGACGAACCGGCTGGAGGTGGAGGCCGAGGGCGAAGTGCCCTGGACACTGGACGGCGAGTATGGCGGCGACCACAGGGCAGCGGTCATCGAAGACCGGAAGCAGGCCCTGGAGTTCATCGTATAGCTCCCAAGGTCATAAGCTACAGACCACGATACGCTGGCGTATCTGTGGGCGGATAGCTTCATGACCTGCCCCACTATGAGCATAAAAGAGAAGCGTTAGCTTCGCGATATGCGAATGGGGGGAGAAGCGTGGGAGTGCGCAGCACGGAGCGCTTCGTTGGGAGCGTTAAATTAAATATGTATATAGGAATATGTCTGGAAAGAATCGATCTGTAACATGCGGAGCGATTCTTTTTTTGTGCAACATACACAAAAAATCCGGTCGTTTTTTGACTCTGTAAAAAAAGAGTGAAGATTTTCAAAGACTTTGAGAAGAATTTCGTATGTATTTTCACAAAACCCGTTGTTATAATCAGATCATGAAGTGCGAAAGTGCTTCAAGAGAAAAAAAGGAGGAATAGGAATATGAAAAAGAAACTGTTAAGCGTATTACTGTGCGCAACAATGGTATCCGGCCTTCTGGCAGGCTGCGGAAGCAAGCAGGAAGAGACTGCTGCACCGGCTGCTGAAGAGGAGACCACAGAAGAAGAGACAACTGACGCAGCTGAGGAGACCACAGAGGCTGCTGATACTGCAGATGCATCCACAGAGGCTTGCCCGGGTGTTGATGGATTAAACATCGGTATCTGCATTTACAAATTCGATGATAACTTTATGACCCTTTACAGAACCGAGCTTCAGAAATATCTGGAAGCAGGCGGCGCTACTGTAACTGTTATGGACGGAAAGAACGACCAGGCAGAGCAGACCAACCAGATCCAGAACTTCATCACACAGGGTGTTGACGTCCTGATCATCAACCTGGTACAGTCTTCTGCAGCTGAGCAGGTAACTGACCAGTGTGCAGCAGCAAACATCCCGGTAGTATTCATCAACCGTGAGCCCGATGCAACAGAGGAAGACAGATGGGCAGCTGACGGCATCGCAGCTACATATGTAGGCGCAGATGCAAGACAGTCCGGAACTTACCAGGGCGAGATCGTTCTGGCTACAGACAACAAGGGTGACTTCAACGGCGACGGCAAGGTTAGCTACGTTATGGTAATGGGCGATCCTGAGAACGTTGACGCAAAATACAGAACACAGTACTCCATCGAGGCTCTGACCAACGGCGGTATGGAAGTTGAGAAGCTTGACGAGCAGCGTGGTGACTGGGATCAGGCAAAAGGTCAGGAGATCGTTGCTAACGCTCTGACCGCTCACGGCGATGCTGTAGAGGTTGTATTCTGCAACAACGATGCAATGGCTCTTGGTGCTCTTCAGGCAATCGAGACCGCTGGCAGAAAAGTTGGCGAAGATATCCTCTTACTCGGTGTTGACGCTCTGACAGAGGCTCTGCAGAACGTACAGGACGGCAAGATGACCGGTACTGTATTCAACGACCACATCGGCCAGTCTCATGCAGCAGCTGAGATCGCTGGTAAGATGGCAGCAGGCGAGTCCGTTGAGACTGTAAACATGGTTGATTACATCAAAGTTACCAAGGACAACGCAGCTGATATCCTGGCTCTTCTCCAGTAATCATTACCGGAAAGGCCCGTCCTTCGGGACACAAATAAGCAAGCTTACCGGGTGTGCAGTGCGCACACCCGGTTTTGATGAGAGAGAATAAGGGAGGTTACAGGGATGGCACAAGAGTACATGTTGGAACTGCGCGGGATATGTAAAAGCTTCCCGGGCGTAAAAGCACTGGACAATGTTTCTCTGAAAGTAAGACCAGGCACCGTTCATGCACTCATGGGAGAAAATGGTGCGGGAAAATCCACACTGATGAAGTGCCTGTTTGGTATTTACAAGATGGATGCGGGCGAGGTCATTTATCAGGGTGAGAAAGTGAACATCATCAATGCGGATGATGCGCTGCACAAGGGAATCGCCATGGTGCATCAGGAGCTTCAGCCGATTCCGGAGAGAAGTATCGCGGAGAATATTTTCTGCGGCCGGTATCCGATGAAGAAGGTCGGACCTGTGAAGGTCATCGATCACAAGAAAATGTATGAGGAAGCGGATCGTCTTCTGAAGGAAGTCAAGATGCCTTATGATCCCAAGGCGAAGCTGGGAACCCTTTCTATTTCCCAGATGCAGTCGGTAGAAATCGCAAAGGCAGTTTCCATGAATGCGAAGGTCGTGATCATGGATGAGCCCACATCCTCACTGACGGATAATGAAGTAGAGGCATTATTCCGGATTATCAATGATTTAAGAGATAAGGGAGTATCCATCATTTATATTTCCCACAAGATGGATGAGATTTTAAGAATTTCCGACGAGGTAACGATCATGCGTGACGGACAGTACGTCGGAACATGGAAATCCAAAGACCTGACTACGGACATGATCATCGCCAAGATGGTAGGACGGGAACTGACGAACGTATATCCGCCGAAGGATAATGTACCGGGAGACGTGATCCTGGAAGTCAAAGGACTGACTAGCATTCTGCCGAAATCCTTCAAGGACGTCAACCTGACGCTGCGAAAGGGAGAAATCCTCGGACTGGGCGGTCTGGTAGGCGCACAGCGTACCGAGCTGATGGAAGCAATCTTCGGTATCCGTCATGTTGCCAGCGGCGAGATAATATATAAAGGAAAACCGCTGAAAATCAAGAGACCCCAGGATGCGATCCGCAACGGCATCGGCCTCATCACAGAGGACCGCCGCGGCACCGGTATTTTCGGTGTGCTGTCCATCGCGGACAACGTATCCATCGCATCTCTGGACAAATACGTGGAGTACGGCGTAAAGCTGAATCTGAAAAAGATCGAAAATCTGGTACAGGAGAACGTGGCAAAGCTGAGCATCAAGACACCCAGCTCCAAGACGCTGATCCAGTCTTTATCCGGTGGTAACCAGCAGAAGGTTATCATTTCCAGATGGCTGGCCAACGATCCGGATATCCTGATCATGGATGAGCCTACCCGTGGTATCGACGTAGGTGCGAAATATGAGATTTACCAGATTATGATTGAGCTGGCAAAGCAGGGCAAGGCAATCGTCATGATTTCCTCCGAGATGGCCGAGCTGATCGGAATGTCTGACCGGATCGTCGTCATGTGCGACGGCCGTGTGACCGGCGAAGTATCCGGCGAAGAAGCCACGCAGGAAAATATCATGCATTACGCTACACAGTTTAATTAAGGAGGAAATCATCATGAATAAGACCAAAAATTTTGATATCAAGAAATTTTTGTTAGACAATGCCATCATCGTTATTCTTCTTCTGATGGCATTATATGTGGGAATCACGAAAGATAATTTCTTTACATGGAACAACTTTTCCAACGTTTCCATCAACACCGCCCTTCGTTTCATCATCGCCCTGGGCGTATCCGGCTGTCTGATCACCAAAGGTACTGACCTGTCCGCAGGACGTATCGTAGGACTGGGCGCTTGTATTTCCGGAACCCTGCTGCAGAAGGCAGACTATTCCGATAAGTTTTTCCCGAACCTGGGCAATGTGCCGGTAGTGGCAGCCCTGCTCATCGCTGTTGTGATCTGTGCCATCTTCGGATGCCTGAACGGCCTGGTAATCTCTTATTTCCAGGTACCGCCGTTCATCACCACCCTGGGTATGCAGACTATCGTATATGGTATCTGCCTGGTGTACACCGGTGCATCCCCGCTGGGCGGCTTCAAGAAGAGCTTCACCAACGTAGCCAGCGGTAAACTTCTGGGCATTCCGTATTTCTTCGTTATCGCATTTGTCATCGGTTTTGGCATGTGGTTCCTGTACAACTACACAAGACACGGCAAATACATGTATGCCATCGGCGGTAATGAGAACGCAGCTGAGGTATCCGGTGTCAACGTAAAGAAAGCAAAGATCATCATCTACACACTGGCAGCAGCACTGTACGCACTGGGCGGCTTCATGTACGCAGCAAAGGCCGGCGGCGCAACCGTAAATGCAGGACAGGGCTACGAGCTGGAGGCAATCGCAGCTTGTACCATCGGCGGTGTATCCACCAACGGTGGTGTTGGTAAGATCTCCGGTATCCTCATCGGTGTGCTGGTGTTCGAGCTTCTGAAAGTATCCATGCAGTTCCTTGGTATCGATACTTCCTTCCAGTACATTGTACAGGGTCTCGTCATCATCGTTGCAGTAGCACTTGACCTTCGGAAATACCTGGCTAAGAAATAAGATTTGCTTCATACGAAATTCCATCATAGAAATAAAACAGTCCGGACATGCAGAAATTGTATGTCTGGGCTGTTTTTTTTGCAATGATCAGAGGAATCATGGTATACTATGATGAGAGCAAAAGAAAAGGAAGCGACGCCGAAGGCGGCATTTACTTTTCTTGCTCCATCATCGAACGAACAGCCTGCGATAGCAGGCAGTAGAGCACGACAGTGCGGGTTCGTGAGATTGAAAAGCAGCAAACGAACAAATTAATTTTTCATATAACGGGGTACACAATGGAAAAAGAACAGGAAGAGATGACACAGAAACAGGATGCGGCAGCACCGAACGACAGGGCCGAGGCGCTGGCAGATCGGGAGATGGAAGCACCCACAGATCCAAAGGAAGAGATGGAAAGCGGCGACGATACGGCTGACACAGAGGACATCGACGACCGCGATCCGATCACGGTGGCGAAGGAGAATTTCTACGACCGGCTGCCTTTCACATACCGGCAGGTGGATATTTTCTGCAAGGTACTGATCGGCGTGCTGATCGCTATTTTTGTCTATTACGCAGTGCTGAAATAACAGGAGAGAAGAGAGAATGGGCTTATACAGGGTAATGCTGGTGGATGACGAGGAAGACGTGCGCCAGGCGATCGCACGCAAGATCAACTGGGAGGAGATCGGCTTTCAGGTGGTGGCTTCTGCGGAGAACGGGCAGGAGGCGCTGGAGCTGGCGGAGCGTCTGCACCCGGATGTGGTCATGACAGACATCAAGATGCCGTTTATGGACGGGCTGACGCTGGGCCGTGCGCTGAAAAAACGGCTGAAAAATATCAAAGTCATTATTTTTTCCGGCTTTGATGAGTTTGAGTATGCGAAAGAGGCCATCAAGCTGGAGGCGGAGGAATACCTTTTAAAACCGCTGAACGCGGCGGAGCTGGAGACGGTATTCAAACGGATCCGGGAAAATCTGGACCGGGAAATCGATCAGAAGCGCAATGAGAGCCGCCTCAACGCCTACTATCAGGAGAGCTTACCCATCATGCGGGAGCAGTTTCTCATCGGCCTTCTGGAGGGCCGGATCCCGGACGAGGAGATCGACAAGACGATGGCCTCCTATGAGATGGAATTCAAGGCGGGCCATTACGCCGTGGCCGTGGGAACGGTGGAGCGCACGGAGGAGGCTGCCGGAAGGGCAGGAGAGGGCGCCGGAGCGGATGCGGAAGCGGCCGGGAAGGAACACCAGGGGCCGGTATCGGATGCGCGACTTCTGAACATTTCGCTGAAACAGATTCTGGATGAAAATATGGCGGGCACCATCGGCCACCGCACCTTCCTCTATCTGGATCGGGTGGTGACCATCGCCCTGTTTGACGATGAGGAAAAGTTCCCCTATTTTGTTTACCTGATGGATCAGGTGTGCAAGATCGCCAGACGGGTGCTGGATGCCAACACGTCCATCGGCATCGGCAGTCCCTGCGACAAGCGCTCCAAGCTGGGTATTTCCTACCGGGAGGCCAAGAGTGCGCTGGATTACCGGGTACTGGTGGACGCCAACCAGGCCATTTACATCAAGGATGTGGAGCCCAAAGCGGAGGCGATGCCGGATATCGAGCAGACGAGCGTGCAGGATATTTTGCGGGAAATGAAGCTGGGCACCCGGGAAGACCTGGAGGGCGTCATCCATGTGTTTGTCAAAAATCTGAAAAACTCCAAGATGGCCCTGTCTCAGTACCAGATTTTCCTCATGGAGCTGGTGGCGGAGATCTACAAGCTGGGGCGCAATTACGAGATCGACATGAACCAGATTTTCCCGCCGAAGACGAACCTGTACGAGAACCTGTATCAGCTGGATTCCCCGGAGGCGGTGGGCAGCTGGATGCTGGACATCTGTATGAAGGTGCGCCACGCCATCCGCCGGGAGCGGGCGGATTCCACCAAGGCCATCATGGAACGGGCCATCCAGTACGTGCAGGACAACTATCAGGAAAGCGACCTGTCGGTGGAGGGCATCTGCTCGGCGTTAAACGTCAGCCCCACCTATTTTTCCACCCTGTTCAAAAAGGAGCTGGGCACCACCTTCGTGGCCTATGTGACCAATGTGCGGATGGAGCGGGCGGTGGAGCTCCTGCAGACCACGGAGGACAAGACGTACGTCATCGCGGCCAAGGTGGGCTACACGGAGCCCAATTATTTCAGCTACGTGTTCAAGAAACAATACGGCATTTCCCCTTCCAAATACCGGACGGGAAAAACAAAAGAAGAAAAATAGACAGGACGGGCCATGAGAGAACGATACCGGAAGTTTTGTGAAAAAATCGTAAGTATTTACCGGGAGCGCAGCATTCAGCTGCTGCTGACCATTTCTTTTTCTGTGGTCACGATCCTGGGCATGGCGCTGCTGGGCGGAAGCCTGTATGCCCGGTTCGCGGCCAACACAAGAGAGCTGGCCACTGAGGACAACAAGAAGCTGATGGATCAGGTTTGCCTGAGTACGGAGACGTACATCCGCAATATGATGCGGGTATCGGACACGATGTATTATGCGGGCATCAAGAAAACTGACCTGAAGGAAAATACCCTGGATGCCCAGATGAGTTTTTTGTATGAGGCCAACAAGGACAGCCTCATCAGCATCGCCTGCTTTACGGCGGATGGCGAACTCATCAGCGCTTCCCCGGTGTCCAACCTGAAACGGCAGGTGGATGTGACGTCCCAGGACTGGTTCCGGGCGGCGGATGCCAAGATTGAGAACCTGCATTTTTCCATTCCTCATGTGCAGAATCTGTTTGAGGAAAACAGCTACCGCTATTACTGGGTCATTTCCCTGAGCCGGGTGGTAGAGCTGAACACCGGTGGCCGCACCAGCCGGGGCATTTTGCTGGTAGATATGAATTTCAGCGGTATTGAGCAGCTGTTTGCCAAGGTGAATACCAGCGCCAACCGGGGCTACGTGTATCTGATGGACAGTGACGGTGAGATCATTTATCATCCCAGGCAGAACCTGCTGAACACGAATATGCTGGAGGAGAGCAACCAGGTGGCTGCTTCCCATCAGGATGGAAGCTATACGGAGAAATATGACGGCGAGGAGCGGGTGATCATCGTGAAAACCGTGGGTTATACAGGCTGGAAGGTGGTCAGCGTGACGCCGGTGAGCGAATACACCAGCAGCACCATTCAGGTGCGTTTTTTCGCAGTCATGCTCATCGTCTTTTTCATGCTGGTGCTGCTCATGGTCAACAGCATCGTATCGTCCAAGATCGCCACACCGATCCAGCGGCTGGAGCAGTCGGTGAAGCAGCTGGAGGAACAAGGGGATCTGACCCGGGCCATTTATGTGGGCGGTTCCTATGAGATCGAGAGCCTGGGCCACAGCATCCAGTCCATGGTCAACCAGATGCGCAAGCTGATGGACGACATCGTGGTGGAGCAGGAGGCCAAGCGGCGCAGCGAGATGGATGCGCTGCAGTCCCAGATCAACCCCCATTTCCTGTATAATACGCTGGATTCCATCGTGTGGATGGTGGAGTGTGAGCGGTATGAGGAGGCCATCAAAATGGTAACCTCGCTGGCCAGCCTGTTCCGCATCAGCCTGAGCAAGGGCAGAAATATCATTCCCATCCGCAGTGAGCTGGAGCATGCCCAGAACTATCTGAGCATCCAGAAGCTCCGGTACAAGAACCGGTTCGAGGTGCGCACAGAAGTGGAGGAAAGCATTCTGGACTGCTGTACCGTGAAGCTGGTGGTACAGCCGCTGCTGGAAAATTCCATTTACTATGGCATGGAATCCATGGATGACGACGGCGAAATCCTCATCCGCGGCTACCGCAAAGACGGGGATATTTATCTGGAAGTGACGGACAATGGCCTGGGCATGCCGGAGGAGACGGTGCGCCAGCTGCTCACCGAGGGCAGCCGGGTGCGCAAACGCGGCTCCGGCATCGGCCTGATGAACGTGCACCAGCGCATCCGCCTGCATTTCGGGGAGGCGTACGGGCTGGAGATCGAGAGCGAGCCGGACGAGGGCACCACGGTACGGATCCATCTGCCGGACATTCCCTATACGGATGAGATCGGAAGGGAGGGACTGGGATGAGCAGACGGACAAGAATTCTCATGGCGGCGCTGGCGCTGTTTGTATTTCTCGGCGCAGTCATGTCCGGGTATCTGAACAGCGATGCAACACCCAGGCAGAAATATCAGATTTCCGTCATCGTCTACGGCAACAACCGGGACCGGTGGGCTTTTCTGCGGGAGGGCTTAAACCAGGGCGCTTCGGAGCTGCCGGTGGAATTAAGCTTCTCGGCCATGGCCCAGGAGGCAGATCCCCAGGAGCAGATCCGGGTGGTCAATCAGGAGATCCGCAACGGCGCCGACGGCATTTTGCTGGCGGCCTGTGACAGCACGGCGTTGAACCAGACGGTGGCGGAGGCGGCAGGGCAGGTGCCGGTGCTCATGCTGGAAACGGACGTGGAGGACAATGCCAAAACGCTGGGCTGTCTGGCAGCGGACGATTACGAGATGGGAAAAGCACTGGGAGAATTTGTGAAAGAAACCTATCCCGGCAGGACGGTCAGCCTCATCGATGAGTTTACGGAACGCTCCAGTGTCAGCCGGCGGCAGGATGGATTTCTGGATGCCATAGGAGACAGTGCCGATGTTAGACGCTGGCAGCGGGGCGAGGGAGACTATGGCCTGTCCCTGTACATTGCCAAAATGTACCGCCAGGAGGGCCGTGGAACGGTGGTGACCGCCATGGATGCCACTTCTCTGGAAGCGGTGCTGGATGCCTTTGAAAAACTGGAGGCGGAGGGCGGAACGAACATGGCAGGGCATGAGACCTTTGGCTCCTGGCAGCCCCTGTACGGCATCGGCGCCACGGACAAGATCGTGTATTATCTGGATCAGGGCTGGATCAGCGGCATCGTTTTTCCCAACGAATTCCGCATCGGCTATGCGGGGCTGAACCGAATGGTGGATACGCTGGAACGCCAGCCCGAAGCAGGCACAGACGCGGATCCGGCCATGACGACAGAATTTTACAGAGCGGACAGGAAAACCATGTACGAGCCGGATTTACAGCGGCTGTTGTTCCCGATCGTGCAGTAAGGAGGATGCGATGAGAAAACAGAGAAGACAGATGGCAGGGGCGGCAGCGGCACTGCTGGCAGCAGGACTGCTCACCGGGTGCGGCGGCAGCCAGAATGCGGACACGGTCACTTCCCTGAAAATCGGAGTGAGTGTGTATGACCAGTACGACACCTTCCTTGCGGAAATGATGACGGATATGGCGGCGGAGCTGAAAAATCTGGAGCAGGAGACCAACATCCAGATCACGATGGAGGTGGTCAACGCCGGTCACAGCCAGCTTACCCAGAACGACCAGGTGCAGGATTTCCTCGACAGCGATTACGATATCCTCTGTGTCAACCTGGTGGACCGGACAGATGCTTCCACTATCATTGACAAGGCGAAAAATGCCGACACGCCGGTGATCTTCTTCAACCGGGAGCTGGTGGGAGAGGATCTGCAGCGCTGGGATAAGCTTTATTACGTGGGGGCAGATGCCCTGGAATCCGGTCTTATGGAAGGACAGCTGGTGGCGGACGCCTGCGCGGAGGACATGGAAGCGGTGGATCGGAACGGCGACAGGAAGCTGCAGTATGTGATCCTGGAGGGCGAGGCCGGGCACCAGGATGCGCTGGTGCGGACAGAGTATGCCCTGAAGGCCGTGACGGAAAGCGGTATTGCGGTGGACCGGCTGGCGGATGAGATCGCCAACTGGAACCGGGGCCAGGCGCAGACGAAGATGTCCCAGTGGCTGGAGAGCTACAGGGACGAGATAGAAGTGGTATTTGCCAACAACGACGATATGGCGCTGGGGGCCATTGATGCCCTGAAGGAGAGCGACGTGGAGCACTGGCCGCTGGTGGTGGGCATCGACGGCACCGATGTGGCACTGGATGCGGTGGACAGGCACGAGCTCTACGGCACCGTTTTAAACGATGCGAAGGGACAGGCGCGGGCCATGCTGGCGCTGGCCTTTTCCATCGGCACGGACACGCCGCTTTCCGATGAATTTACGCTGCAGGACGGCAAATACATCCGCCTGCCCTACGAGCAGGTCACCTATGCAAATCTGGAAGAAATCCGTCTGAAAAAGGAATGAAAACACAGTAAAAACAAGTATCTTTTTTCCTCGAAATGGGTTATAATGACGTTTGTAACAAGCAATACTTATAGCAGGAAAAAAAACTTCATGGAGGTATCATATGTTAGTATCAGCAAAAGACATGCTTCAGAAAGCAAAAGCCGGCAAGTATGCGGTAGGACAGTTTAACATCAACAATCTGGAGTGGACAAAGGCTGTGCTCCAGGCAGCACAGGAATGCAATTCCCCGGTCATCCTCGGTGTTTCTGAGGGCGCGGGAAAATATATGACAGGATTCAAGACAGTGGCAGCCATGGTAGAGGCTATGGTGGACGAGATGGGCATCACCGTTCCGGTAGCGCTGCATCTGGATCACGGCACATACGAAGGATGCTACAAGTGCATCGAGGCAGGTTTCTCCTCCATCATGTTCGACGGCTCTCATTATCCCATCGAGGAGAACATTGAGAAGACCAAGGAACTGGTGAAGATCTGCAACGAGAAGGGCATGTCCCTGGAGGCAGAGGTTGGCTCCATCGGCGGCGAGGAAGACGGCGTCATCGGTATGGGCGAGGTAGCTGATCCCAACGAGTGCAAGGCTATCGCAGATCTGGGCGTAACCATGCTGGCAGCAGGCATCGGCAACATCCACGGTGTATACCCAGCCAACTGGAAGGGCTTAAGCTTCGAGACACTGGATCAGATCCAACAGAAGACCGGCGATATGCCGCTGGTACTGCACGGCGGTACCGGTATCCCGGATGACATGATCAAAAAGGCCATCTCTCTGGGCGTTGCCAAGATCAACGTAAACACCGAGTGCCAGCTTGTATTCGCAGAGGCGACCAGAAAGTACATCGAGGCAGGCAAGGATCAGCAGGGCAAGGGCTTTGACCCGAGAAAGCTCCTGGCTCCCGGCGCTGCAGCCATCGTGGACAAGGTAAAAGAGAAGATCGAGCTGTTCGGTTCTGCCAATAAGGCGTGAAACGAAGGATAAACGGATAACGAATAAAGAGAAAGACAGACGTATCGTCAGGGTGCGCCTGTCTTTTTGGTTGCTATTAAAAAAAAAGGATTCTATTTTCTCGTTTTCCAGATGTCGCGGCCATTTTGAAACAGATCCAGAAGTTCCATTTTTCTTTGAAATAATTCTTTTATCACTGGGATGCGAACCCGTTGTTCATAAATATCCTGCTCATAGATGGAAAAATCCATTTCTATTTTTTCAAGATCAACGAGGGAACGATCCATAACATACTGTAACAATTTGATCTCACGTTCAATAAAGGAATGCGTTTTTAGCTCAGTGATTCGCACTTTTTTCAGCCCTTCATAAGGCACGTTGTAGAACATGGAATTTCCGGAATCAAAAATGGGAGCAAAACCCAGAAGTTCCAGGGTATCTGGATTTCGCATGATCCCGTTTGCAACTTCAGCTTCCTCAGGCATGGGCCAGAGCGGTACACTGCTGGCAGAGTTGGCAGGAACCGGCGACTGGCAGGAAGGAAAGAGATTTTCTTCTAATGCATCAGAAGAAGAGGTTCAGGACTGGGTAAAAAGCTTGAATCTGAACTAAATATAAAGAATGCTATGAGCAGCAGGAACAACGATTAAAAGTCAAGTTTCTGCTGCTTTTCTAATATTTGGAAACAGTAATCAGGTTGCACAGTATCTGTCCGGTCATTTCAGTAGATCTGCTGAATAGCTTTCTCCCGGAAGTGTGGTATAGTGTTGATTATCTGCATCTGAGAAAATGATTGAAAAGCGGGCGGCTATTTTTTTTGATTGCTAAAGACCGAAAAATATGACATATTAAAAGAAAAACGTCTGGGGGAAAACGTTATGGCAAAATATATCGGATATGTAGTCTCCATGTGCCTGATCAGTCTTCTTCTCGAATACTTGAATAGGCGCAAGCATATAAATAGCAATCTCATCGGCAATGGTAACTATTATATTTTAAAAAATTCCATCAGCCTTAAAATATGTATATCTTACCATGTTTGGACTTGGAATATTTTTATTTTGCGTATTTTTATTCTTTTATCGGACCGGAAATCCAACCGTTACCATTGGTCATCTTAACTTTTCAATCATTTTTGCAACTATCGGGTTGGCAATAGCAATATGGGCTGAGAGATGGAGGATAGTCGTAGACGGAAAGCAGATGGAAATACACCGGCTGTTTCATCGGCCAAAAAAGATTATGATTCCTGAAATTGGAAAGGTTATGATTGGGAAGAAGCAACAGCTGACCTTGTATCATAAAAATGGAAAGAAATTGATAACAGTGGATGCCCTTTCCGATAATTATGACAAACTGTTGCAAACATTAAAAAGCAACAATGTTCAAATAAAAAACAATGATTGAGACAAGATGTATCCTGGCTGGATGATGAATAAGGATGTTCCTGATAAATTGGCAAAAGAGAAACTGCAAAAATTAAAATCCTCAATATTTTAATATCCCTGTCATAAAAATGGATAACGGTCAGGTGATTTTGGATTTACCCTTATGGGGCTTATTTTTCTTTGTATAGGAATTGGACTATATTTTGCCAACAAAAGAAAATACTTTGTCTGCACACAGGCAGTTATCGCAACCATTATTGATATACAAAAAGAAACCATCAATAATTCCAGTTCTACCGAATATGAGGCGAAAATTGCATCATGGTTTCCCATTTACGAATATGTCATTAACGGCATAACAATCAGAAAAAAAGCCTTTGTTGGAACTGCAAAGCCGGAAGTAACAGTGGGAGAGAAGGTATCCATTTTTATTAATCCAAATAACCCAGAAGAGTTTTATTGTCCCGGTGAAAAACGAATGCTTCTGCAGAAAATCTTTATGGGAGTTGGGATTGGACTTATAGTCCTGGCTCTGATTCTTGGAAGCATTGCTTTTTATGTCATAAGATAAGCATATTTCTGTTCGAAATTCTCCATTTTTCCGGATTGCCACTCCATTCGTAAAAAAGCAGTAAAGAAGGATGTTGCAGCGAAAGATCTGGCAGAAACCATTGAAATTTATTAGGTTCTGCTGAATACAAGATTGATCTGAAATCCCTGTAATTGAGATTATGAAAACGGGAGATATTGCTTATCTGGTGGAATAAAACCGTTCTGTGCGGACAGTAGAAATGATTACTTGATTTTTGCATATATGGAGTGTATTCTTATATCAGGTTATAAAAAACACGGAAAAGAAGTAAAAAGATACCATAGGAGAGGAATACAGGCATGCAGAGTAGTATTACGGAAATTTTCGGGGAAAATGTGTTTGACGATGCGGTGATGCAGGAGCGGCTGCCCAAGAAGGTGTATGCGCAGTTAAAGCAGATCATCAGAGAGGGCGGTGAGCTGGATGCGGCCATGGCGGATGTGATCGCCCATGAGATGAAGGAATGGGCCATCGAGAAGGGGGCGACCCACTATTCTCACTGGTTCCAGCCGCTGACCGGGGCGACGGCAGAGAAGCATGACGCCTTTCTGTCTGCACCCAAGGAGAACGGCAAGGTGCTCATGGAGTTTTCCGGCAAGGAGCTGATCAAGGGCGAGCCGGATGCCTCCTCCTTCCCGTCCGGCGGCCTTCGTGCCACCTTTGAGGCCAGAGGCTATACGGCATGGGACTGTACCTCTCCGGCGTTTGTGAAAACAGATGAGAAGGGCGGCACCCTGTACATTCCCACGGCGTTCTGCTCTTATAAGGGCGAGGCGCTGGATCAGAAGACGCCGCTTTTACGTTCCATGGAAGCCATCAACAAACAGTCCCTGCGGCTGATCCGTCTGTTTGGCAACACCACCTCCCGGCGGGTAACACCGTCTGTGGGCGCAGAGCAGGAGTATTTCATCATCGACCGGGAGAAATACCTGAAGAGAAAAGACCTGGTATTTGCGGGCCGGACGCTGTTTGGCGCCATGCCGCCGAAAGGCCAGGAGCTGGATGACCACTATTTCGGCGTTATCCGGGACCGGATCATGGATTTCATGCGGGATGTGAACGAGGAGCTGTGGAAGCTGGGGGTATCGGCCAAGACCCAGCACAACGAGGTGGCGCCGGGACAGCATGAGCTGGCGCCCATTTATGCCCAGTGCAACGTGGCCGTTGACCACAATCAGCTGGTGATGGAAACGCTGAAAAATGTGGCCTACCGGCACGGTCTGCACTGCCTGCTCCATGAGAAACCCCTTTGCCGGGGTCAACGGTTCCGGCAAGCATAACAACTGGTCACTGACCACGGATGACGGCATCAACCTGCTGGAGCCGGGCAAGACGCCCCATGAGAACATCCAGTTCCTGCTGGTGCTGACCTGTATCCTGAAAGCGGTGGATGAGTATGCAGCCCTGCTGCGGGAGTCCGCAGCGGATGTGGGCAACGATCACCGTCTGGGTGCCAACGAGGCACCCCCGGCCATCATTTCCGTTTATCTGGGCGAGCAGCTGGAGGATGTGCTCTGCCAGCTCATGAGCACCGGCGAGGCGACCCACAGCATGCACGGCGAGAAGCTGCGCACCGGCGTCAAGACGCTGCCGGGCTTTACGAAGGATGCCACCGACCGGAACCGGACATCGCCCTTTGCCTTTACCGGCAATAAATTCGAATTCCGTATGGTGGGCTCCCGGGATTCCATCGCTTCTCCAAATGTGGTGCTGAACACTATCGTGGCAGGCGCGTTCTGTGATGCCTGCGATGTGATTGAGGCTGCCGGGGAGGAAAATTTCCATGAGGCTGTCCATGATCTCATCAAAAAATATGCATCCGAGCACTATCGGATCGTATTCAACGGCAACGGCTACTCCGACGAGTGGGTGGAAGAGGCTGCCCGCAGAGGCCTGCCCAACATCACCTGCATGGTGGATGCGATCCCCTACCTGACCGAGCAGAAGACCATTGACCTGTTCGAGAAGTTCCACGTGCTCACCGAGGCTGAGCTGTATTCCCGCCAGGAGATCAAATACGAGGCTTACGCCAAGGCGCTGAACATCGAAGCCAGAGCCATGATCGACATTGCCAGCAAGCAGATCCTGCCGGTGGCTGTCCAGTATGCGGCCAACCTGGCACATTCCGTCAACGAGGTGCGTTCCGCCTGCGCGGCAGCAGACACCAGTGTGCAGGAGGAGATGCTCTGTGCGGTATCTGACCTGCTCCGGGAGACAAGGGATGCGCTGAAAAAGCTCACCCAGGTGACAGAGGAAGCCTCCGGCATCGCCGAGGGCAAGGATCGGGCGCTCTATTTCCGCAAGGAGGTCAACCCTGCCATGGAGGCGCTGCGAAGCCCTGTGGACAAGCTGGAAATGATCGTGGACAAGGCACTGTGGCCCATGCCGTCCTACGGAGATATGCTGTTTGAAGTATAAAATCGGCAATTTTACTTATATGAGAGTATCTGAATGCGCATTTTATAACAGAATTGCATAAAAAATACGAAAATCCTAATTTTTGCTTGCAATTTCTGAAAAATGAGAGTATGTTTAGAAGCAAGTTAATACATGACTGAACGAGGACGTTCCATTTCGAAGAGATGGAGCGTCCTTTTCTGATTCATAGGAAAAGAATAAGGTCAGAGAAAGGATGGAAGCATATGAGTGAAGTTTTGAACGTAGAAGAGATCTTTGGAGAACAGGTCTTTACCCTGGGCAAGATGAAGGAGCGTCTGCCGAAGAAAGTATTCCAGGAAGTAAAACAGATCATGGACTGCGGCGGAGAGATGTCTCTGGCAACCGCAGACGTGGTGGCAAAGGCAATGAAGGACTGGGCAGTGGAGAACGGAGCAACCCATTACACCCACTGGTTCCAGCCGCTGACCGGCATCACCGCAGAAAAGCATGACGCATTTATCACAAACCCGGATGCCATGGGCAAGATGCTCATGGAGTTCTCCGGCAAAGAGCTGATCAAGGGCGAGCCGGATGCTTCCTCCTTCCCCTCCGGCGGTTTACGTGCCACCTTCGAGGCAAGAGGCTATACAGCCTGGGACTGCACTTCCCCGGCATTCCTGAAAAAAGATGCGGCAGGCGTGATCCTGTGCATTCCCACTGCATTCTGTTCCTACAAGGGAGAAGCGCTGGATAAGAAAACCCCGCTGCTTCGTTCCATGGAGGCACTGAGCGAGCAGGCACTGCGTATCGTCCGCCTGTTTGGCAACACAGAGGCAACCAAGGTCACCGCTTCCGTCGGACCGGAGCAGGAGTACTTCCTGGTTGACCGTGAGAAATATTTAAAGAGAAAAGACCTGGTATACACCGGTCGCACCCTGTTCGGCGCGCCGGCAGCCAAGGGCCAGGAGATGGAAGACCATTACTTTGGTACCATCAAGGAGCGTGTGGGCGCTTACATGAAAGACCTGAACATTGAGCTGTGGAAGCTGGGCATCTCTGCCAAGACACAGCACAATGAGGTGGCACCGGCACAGCATGAGCTGGCGCCGATCTACAACGACGCCAACATCGCCGTTGACCACAACCAGCTGGTTATGGAGACCATGAAAAAAGTGGCAACCCGCCATGACCTGACCTGCCTGCTGCATGAGAAGCCTTTCGCAGGTGTGAACGGCTCCGGTAAGCACAACAACTGGTCCATCGGCACCGACAACGGTGTAAACCTGCTGGATCCGGGCGATACCCCCAATGCAAACATCCAGTTCCTGCTTGTTCTGGCATGCATCATCAAGGCCGTTGACATTCACGCAGATCTGCTGCGTCAGTCGGCTTCCGACGTAGGAAACGATCACAGACTGGGTGCCAACGAGGCACCGCCGGCCATCATTTCCATTTTCCTGGGCGAGCAGCTGGAGGATGTGGTAAAACAGTTGGTAGAGACAGGCGAAGCAAAGAACTGCCTGGAGGGCGGCAAGCTGCAGACCGGTGTCAGAACCCTGCCGGATCTGAACAAAGACGCTACCGACCGTAACCGGACATCGCCGTTTGCATTCACCGGCAACAAGTTTGAGTTCCGTATGGTTGGCTCCGCAGATTCCATCGCAAGCCCCAACACCACACTGAACGCCATCGTTGCAGAAGCCTTCTGCGAGGCAGCAGACGAGCTGGAAAAGGCAGAGGACTTCGATGTGGCTGTCCATGATCTGATCAAGAAATACCTGACAGAGCATCAGCGGATCATCTTCAACGGCAACGGTTACTCCGATGAGTGGGTGGCAGAGGCAGAGCGCCGCGGCCTGCCCAACATCAAGTCCATGGTAGAGGCAACCGAGACACTGACCACAGACAAGGCTGTGAAGCTGTTTGAGAAATTCGGCATCTTCACAAGAGCTGAGCTGGAATCCAGAGAGGAAGTACTGTACGAGACCTACTCCAAGTCCATCAACATCGAGGCACTGTCCATGATCAACATTTCCGGCAAACAGCTGATCCCGGCTGTGGCAGGATACACAGGCACCCTGGCAGACGCTGTGGTAGCATGCAAGAACGCCGGTGTAGAGGCAACTGCCCAGAAAGAACTGCTGGCTGAGATTTCCGGTTTGCTGGCTGAGATGAAGACAGCAAGAGAGAAACTGATGGAACTGGATGAGAAAGCAGTAGCCATCGCAGATCCGAAGGAACAGGCATTCTTCTACAAAGATGAGGTGAAAGCCGGCATGGAAGCCTTAAGAGCACCTGCTGACAAGCTGGAAACCATCGTAGACAAGAAGGTATGGCCGCTTCCGTCCTACGGCGATCTGATTTTCGAAGTATAATTTTTGCAAACCCTCCGAAAGAAAAAGTATAGAAAAGTGAGAAACAGCAGTGCAGTTCCGACACAGATCGGGGTTGCACTGCTGTTTTGCTATTCTTAATACTGATGATACCCGTCCAGGAATTCTCCCAGCTTCTGCATGGAGCGCTCCAGCACGGATACCTCCGGCAGATACACGATACGGAAGTGATCGGGGTTGGGCCAGTGGAAGCCGCCGCCGTGGACGAGAAGCACATGTTTTTCCCGGAGAAAATCCAGCACAAACTGCTCATCGTCGGTGATGCCGAACCGTTTCACGTCCAGCTTCGGGAACACGTAAAAAGCTGCATCCGGGTGCGTAACGCTGACACCGGGGATATCGTTTAACATGGAGGTGATGACTTTTCGCTGCTCGTAAATGCGGCCGCCGGGCAGTAGTACCGGGTCTTCCTCGGGCCAGGATTCCAGGGCCGGAGCAACGATCTGCTGGGCAGGTACGTTGGAACAGAGCCGCATGGAGGACAGCAGGTTCAGGCCTTCGATGTAGTCTTTCACATGGTCTTTCGGGCCGCTTAAGCACATCCAGCCGATACGGAAACCGGCTACCCGGTGGGATTTGGACAGACCGTTCATGGTGATGGTGAACACATCCGGTGCCAGGGAAGCGATGGACGTGTGCTTTTTGCCATCCATCACCAGCCGGTCGTAAATCTCATCGGAAAACAGGATCAGGCCGTGCTCTCTTGCCAGCTGGGCAATCTTTTCCAGCACCTCCGGCGGATACATGGCGCCGGTGGGATTGTTCGGGTTGATGATGACGATGGCCTTGGTGTTTGGCGTGATTTTCCGGCGCATATCCTCGATGTCCGGGTACCAGTTGGAGGATTCATCGCAGATATAATGGACAGCTGTGCCGCCAGCCAGTACCACGGAAGCTGTCCACAGCGGGTAATCCGGGGCGGGCAGCAGCACCTCGTCGCCGCTGTCCAGGAGCCCCTGCATCACCATGGTGATCAGCTCGCTGACGCCGTTGCCGGTATACACGTCGTCCGAGGTAACGTCCACAATGCCTTTCTTGGCGCAGTAAGCGGCAATGGCCTCTCTGGCGGGCAGAATGCCCTTGGAATCCGAGTAGCCCTCTGAGGCGTAAAGAGAAGACGTCATCTGCTCCGGGATAAATTCCGGCGCCATCAGCGAAAACGGGGCCGGGTTGCCGATATTCAGCTTCAGGATTTCGCAGCCCTGGGCGATGAGACGGTTTGCCTCGTCCATCACCGGCCCGCGGATATCATAACAAACATGGTCGAGTTTTGAGGATTTTTTAAAATTTTTCATAATAAAGAACTCCTTTACTTTTTAGAATACCTGCGAAAATGGCGTGTAAAAAAGAAAACCCCGAGCGGTCTGTTGACTGCTCAGGGCGAATATTGATCCGTGTTACCACCTGAATTCAGAGAAAAATCTCTGCGCTTAGCCGGTACGTCCATGGTGCACACATGGGTGATACCGTTTCCTGATAACGGAGGAATACCCGTTGAAGTCTACCCGGATCGGCTGCCTGCAAATGTAAGGCGGCAAGCGCGTTCCGCTCGGTCCAAAGCTCCAAGACTGCTTCCCCATATGTTTTGCAAAGGCTCGCAGCGTCCGCCTTCTCTCTGAAGCGTCTGCATATGGGTACTTCTTCTCTTCACTGCCTTTTTCGTTTGCCTTATATTAGCACAGGAGAAAAAGAAAATCAACAGGAAAAACTTTGCTTCCATATATGAAAAAGAAAAAATCATGAAATTCACATGCGACGACAGAAAAAAATAAAGAGTATTTCGGAAGATGCGAAACAAAGAACGGAAGTTTTGACAGAAAAACGCGGGTATGCTATTCTAGGATATGAGAGGGGGTAAACGGAATGTTTACGAAAGAAGATCTGCAGGAATTTCTGGAAAATCTGCTGGGCATGATCCGATGGCTCATCGTGGCCGGGATCACCGGTGTGCTGGTAGGACTGGTGGGCGTCCTGTTCGGCAAGGGCATGACCTTTGTCAATGGCTGCCGGGCGGCACACCCATGGATCATTTGGCTGCTGCCGGTGGGCGGCGTGGCCATCATTGGATTGTACCACCTGTTTCATGTATATAATCCCCGGGGAACGAACCTGGTGCTGGAAGCCATCCATGCCAAGGAAGAGGTACCCCTCTATATGGCGCCGCTGATCATCGTGTCCACACTCATCACCCATCTGGTGGGCGGTTCTGCCGGCCGGGAAGGGGCGGCACTGCAGCTGGGCGGCAGTATCGGCGAGCAGCTGGGCCGTTGGTTCCGGTTTGATGATAAAGACCGGGGTCTCATGGTCATGTGCGGTATGAGTGCCGCTTTCTCTGCGCTGTTTGGCACGCCGCTGGCGGCAGCTGTTTTCCCCATGGAGGTGGCCAGCGTGGGTATCATGCACTATGCAGCGCTGGTGCCCTGTGTTTGCGCATCCATCGTGGCATCCCGTCTGGCACTGTATTTTGGTATGCAGCCGGAGGCTTTTCCGGTGCTGGAGGTTCCGGAATTTACCGGAACAACGGCAGGGGCAGCCGTACTGCTGGGTATCCTTTGTGCCATCATCAGCATTGTATTTTGTGTCATGCTCCATCAGGTAGGCGCACAGTTTAAGAAATTTTCCAATCCGTACGTGAAAGCGGCGGTGGGCGGCGCACTGATTCTGGCCATCACCCTGCTTCTTGGCACCCAGGATTACTCCAGTGCAGGCATTCCGCTGATCGAGCGGGCGCTGGAGGGAGAAGTGCGGCCGGAGGCCTTTCTTTTGAAAATGATCCTGACCGCCATTACCCTGGGCTGCGGTTTCAAAGGCGGAGAGATCGTGCCGTCCTTCTGCGTGGGCGCCACTTTTGGCGCCCTGTTCGGCCAGATGCTGGGGCTGTCTCCGGCGCTGTACGGTGCGGCAGGCATGGCGGCGGTGTTCTGCGGCGTCACCAACTGCCCGATCTCCACGCTGCTCATCAGTTTTGAAATGTTTGGCTTCGAGGGCATGCTCTATTATGCCATCGCCGTGTCCATCAGCTATATGCTGTCCGGCTATTACAGCCTGTATCACGACCAGAAGATCATGTATTCCAAGGTAAAAACGGAGTTCATCAATCGGAAGAGTAAATAGAAAATATCCCGAGAAAGGGAGGATGCCAGGTAAGCTGCTTACCTGGCATTTATTATGAAAAAGTTTATTTAAAAAGTATTACTTGAAGAGGTCTTTCTTTGTTTCTATGCTATTATTATATGGGAGAGAAATGAAGAAATCGTGTTGCGTTCATGAATGTTTTTTGAAATAAAAATGAATAAATTGTGAACATCAAGGGCTTTATTGACAGAGAAAACAATATATGATATAGTACATATAGAACAAAAAACGGCGAAGGAGGTAGTTTTTATGTTAGTGCCGAGCAAAACATATGGATTAGGATTATTTGATGACTTTTTTGATACACCATTTTCAGGGAGAAGAGATTTCAGCAACACGCTGATGAAGACTGATGTGCAGGAGAAGGATGGCAATTACATCCTGGACATGGATCTGCCGGGATTTGCCAAGGAGGATATCAAGGCAGAGCTGGCGGACGGTTATCTGACCATCCGGGCGGAGAAGAAGAGCCAGGAGAACAGAGGCGAGGGCAGCAACTATATTTTCCAGGAGCGCTATCACGGAACGTGTCAGAGAAGCTTCTATGTGGGAGAA
Source organism: Oscillospiraceae bacterium NTUH-002-81 (assembly GCA_032620915.1). NCBI lineage: Bacteria > Bacillati > Bacillota > Clostridia > Eubacteriales > Oscillospiraceae > Oscillospiraceae bacterium NTUH-002-81. Next base: position 2,740,457 of record CP136052.1, on the reverse strand, counting down.
GGGGTAGAGCAGGAAGATATCCATGCCGCTTACCAGGATGGCATTCTGCGGCTGGTATTCCCGAAGCTGCCGTCCAAGAAGATTGAGGAGAAGAAGAAATACATCGCCATTGAGTAAGACAGTCGATTACCGCAAATGATAAAAGACATGGTGAATACCTGAAAAGAAATACAGCAAAGAGCATTGGAAGGAGATTCCGGTGCTCTTTTTTTGTAATAGAAAATTACATCCTATGGTGAGATGAAAATGCGAGATAATTGCATAAAATTATGCAAAATAAAACAGAAAAACGACAAAGAAATGATTTTGTTTACAACGACTGATATAGTAAAAACAGAGATGAAAGAAAATGAAAAGAGAGATAGAGATATAAAAATATTTCTTTATATGTAATTACGTTTATTTGCTGAAATGCAGGAAAAAGTCAGAAAAAGGGATCTGATTCCGATATGGATCAGATCCCTTTGGTACGCCTTATCAGCTGCATGATATCTTGAAGCAGTTGCATAGAGCGTTGCGATATGCTCTTTTATCTGTTAGGTTTGCTCTTTATTTATAGTTCCGTCTGCGGATTCTGTAAGCCACCATACCGGTAAGCACTGCGGCTGCCAGCAGGAGCAGTGTCAGCAGAAGAACAGGGCTTTCGTCGCCGGTCTTGACTGCTGTGCTGCTGGTGGTTGTCGTCTGTTCCGCAGCAGTGTTGTCAGAGCTGCCGGAGTGGTGATGTCCGCCGTTATCCGTTGTCTCGGAAGGCGTTGTCGGATTGGACGGATTACTCGGATTGCTCGGGTTGCTGGGATTGCTCGGGTTGCTGGGATTGGACGGGTTACTCGGGTTCGTCGGATTGCTTGGGTTCGCCGGATTGCTCGGGTTTGACGGGTTGCTCGGATTTTCAGGATTGGTGTTTTTCTCCCACTGTGCGGTGTAAGTAGCATTTGCGGATACCGTAGCGGCTACCTGCGGATCCCAGCCCTTGAAGGTGTAGCCTTCCCGTGCGGGGGTTCCGTTATAAGCAGGGGTATCTGCACCGGTCACCAGATCGCTGTATACCTGATCAGCGAAGATTTCCTCGCCATCTACGCCGTCCGTGTAAGTAACCGTGAAGGTCGGCACAGGGCTGGTGGTGTATTTTGCCAGCGGCGGAAGGGGACTACTGCCTGTTTTCCAGTACAGATCTGCGAGGGGATCATTACTGCCAAGTTCCTTCTGCTGGCCGTTTTCCACGGATTGATTCGGGCTGAGGATCTTTACATTGCTGTCAGCAGCTTTTCCCGGGTTGCTGTTGCCGGAAGCTGTTGCGCCCCGCAGGAAGATTTCTTTGGTGGAAATCGTACCGTTGCCGGTGATCGCTGTGCCGCCGTTTCCGAAGAGCACGCTGCCGCCGATGCCGACCAGTTTGCCTTTGCCTGTAATCGTAGCGTTATCTAAGTCAAGGGCAGTTCCACCGTCATTGTTGTTGATGTTTCCTTCGCCGCCAATCGCAACCAGCGTAGCGCCCTCTTCTAAAGTGAGGGTTCCGTCCTTTATACGGAGACCCATCTGACCAATGCCGGGACCGTCATCTTCGCCCTTGATAGCAACGATGCCTTTTACTGCAATATTTCCTGTAGCAGAGACAACAGGATCAGAAATATTTCGATCTACCAGGTCTCCGTTTGCCAGGTAATTGCTGTGGGAATAGATTGCAGCATTTTCCAGAGTCGCGCCATCTTCCAGACGAAGCTGTCCGCAGATAGAAGCGCCTGTTACGAAGTCCTTATTAAAGGAATCGTAGTTCATAGAGAACGTGCCGCCATTTTTTACTTCGATGATACCTTGTACAGTAGAATCCATTAAATTCAGTTTTCCACCGTTTTCCACGACGATCTTCACACTGCTGAGGATTTCCATATTGACGAAGGTCAGATCACAGCCTGCAGGAATGTATAACGTCTGGGGAATGTTGCCTTTCTGGACATCTGCCCAGGGAATGTCATAACCAAGGAATCCATAAGTACCGCTGGTATTGGAGCCGTACCATGCTTTCACTTCAGCCGGTACGCGAACGCTTTCGTCTTCGCCGGCTACATTGCTGCCAAAAGCGCTGATGGACCAGGGCTCCATGATATTCCACATATATTTGCCGTCCTGGGTCTGGGTGAGATTTTCCAGTACGAGACGGTCTGCCAGCTTCTCATCTCCGGCATAAATACGGAACGGAAGTGCGTTACTGGTAGCAGTACGGCCCTGGTCGTCGGTAATATCAATGGAAATCAGATAAGTACCGGGATCTTTTGGCGTTCCGTCTAAGGTTAAAGCGCTGCTGATTGCAGGCATGAAAACACCAGCCATACCACTGCTGCTTTCTGCGGAAGTTCCATTTTCCGTATCAGGGACAATATTTACTTTGCATTTGCTTCCGTTAATATTGAGCGTATGGCCGGAGGAGGAAGCGTCAAGTTCTTCCCAGTCATCGTCAGTGGGTTCCACATCCTTTTCTGTCAGTGCGCCAAAGACGGTAACATTGCTGTTTTTGCTTGCATTGACAGACTGAGATGCGCCGCTGATGCCATCGTAGTTTTTCTGTCCGACGAAAGCGGATTCAAAGTTGCCTACGATTTTTACATGGAGCTGGTAAGGATCACCCTGTCCGTCATCTTCTACAAGGGATACTTTGCCGTTGGTATCGATGACCATTTTAAAGGTCAGCTGCTTGTACCCGTCGGCTGTAATGGTAATCACATCGCCGCTCTTTAACACGCCGATCACCGGGCTGGGAGAAAAATCCTTTACGGAAAACTCCAGGCGGTTTTCGGAAGCGTTGGCGCGGTAAGCGCCGCCGCTGGAAACACTGTTGTTTTTCTTTTCCCATACGGTTTCGTTGACAGTGATTTCTTTGATTTTGGAAACATAATCATCGGCGTTTGCGAAAGTGAAATACCAGTCATTGCCGAAGAAGTCCTGAGAAACGGATACCTGGGCAAGGGTGATTTCTTTGTCCTCAGAAGGCTCGGTAGGAGTAGAAGGATCTGTTGAGCCAGCCTCGGAAACGGTAAGCTTTCCATTGTCATCAATGGATATTTTGAAAGTCAGTGCCTGATAACCGTCAGCTGTGATGGTAAGCACATCGCCATCTTTTATCGCAGGGATGGTTCCGTAGCTGTCTACGCAAAATATCAGCTGCTGGTCATTGGTATTGGGATAATAAGCACCGCCGGAGGAAGGCTTGTATGTCTGTGCTTTCCAGGCTGTGCCGTTCACGGAAACACCAGTGATCTTGGAAACGTAGTCTGCTGCATCTCCGAAGGTGAAAAGCCAGTTGTAGTCGCCCCAATCGGAGGTGACGGAAATCTGATCAAGAGAAATCTTGGCATCCTCAGAAGGGGTTACCGGAGCAGTGCTTTTGAACGCTGCACTTACCGTAACATTGGATGCCGGCATGGTGAAGGCATTTTCACTTACGGAAACCGAGGCACCTGTGCTGTCTGCAACGCTGATGGCATCCAGTGTATAATTTTCGGCGGGTTCTGTCGTTACGGTGACGGTCTCTCCCTCTTTTGCAGATGTTTTATCCACAGATACCGTTCCGTTTTCAGTAGTGGCAACCGTCACTGTGTAAGATGGCTTCTCGTCTGGCTCTGTGGGTGTTTCTCCGCCTACAATAGAAGCTGTGTAAACGTAAGGATATACAGATGCATTTTTGGTGACATTAACGGTCAGATCCTCGTAATTGTCTGCGGAGATTACGATGGTTGCCGGATAAGAAATGTTGTTGTTTACAATTTTTAAGGCGTGATAGTTTTCACTGCCGTATGTGGTTCCGGTTTCCCAGAGGTTTTCACTGCCTCCGAAAGAAGGCGATCCTTTGGAAAAGGGAGTTCCGTTTACTGTGACGGAAGTAATTGCACTTGTCCAGGTTGTATCATCAAACCCTAGATTCAGAATTTCAGGAAAATAGCCGGTAACTTCACAGTTGGTGATCGTTGTAGGCGGAGCGTCTGCCGCCAAAACGGTGCTTGCTGAGCCAAATGCCGTGGACAGTATCATTACTGCCGAAAGCAGAAACGCAGCAAAGCGGTGGTAGTGTTTTCTCATAATGGTCCTCTCCTTTGTTATTTTGTCTTGGGAAAGCAGTCCTGAACATGGCTGGTTTTGCAGACGGAAACACAGAAATGTTAGGCTGTGCTAACCCTAACTGGGAGATTTTACCATTGTGATATTTTTGTGTCAATGTGGGAAAGCGTGACATTTTCTCAATAAGAAGATACTGAGAAAAGTTCTCATTTTAAAATGCCATACCGATCAGAGCCATGCTTGCAGCCTGTAGAAAGTAAATAGGATCTGTGCAGGTTATTCCATACGAAAACGGAGAGGGGGCATGCCTCCTCTCCTTGCATAAAATGATATCAATGTGTGATAAAAATCAACGAATCTTTTTAGTCTTCATCCGCAGAATGGTCTTCTATGTCTTCCAGTTTTTGTAATCTGGTTTTATACAGTTTGGAAGTAATGGTCAGTGCCAGGAAACATAAAACTTCTATACATAAGAACATAATGATTCCGGTGGCAATGGCCCCGATAAGCTTGTGGTAATTTTTATAAGAAATAAGGAACCAGATCACACCGGTAATAACCGCGGCAATGGTGCTGGCGATGAGGTTCGTCTGGAACGTGGGCCGCAGCTTTCTGTCCCAGATGCCATTTTTGATACAGGCGATGGTGAGATACAGGGCGAGACACATAAAGACAGCCCATTCGCCTGCCAGATTTCGGGCACCGTCATTTCCTGTGAGCAGCTGGATCAGCATGACGATCAGCAATCCCCAGAAAGCGAGCCAGCAGCCGTTATGTTCGATCCGAAGCAGTTCTAACTCCTGCCGTTCATCCAGATTATTCTTCATTTTCTTCATCTTCATCATCCTCCCAAAATAAATCATCCAGGCGCTTATCCAATATGTGGCAGATCTTGCGGCATAACCGGATCGTTGGATTATATTCTCCTTTTTCAATGGCGTTCATGGTCTGCCGTGAAACGCCGACAGCTTCGGCCAGTGCCTTCTGCGTCATATCCTTTTCGGCCCGCGCCACTTTGATCGCAATATTCTTTGCCAATCGCCGTCCACCTCCTCTGTGTTTATAAAGTAACATTTACCGAACTAAAAGTCAAGTATATTTTACTTTTGATCTATTATATATGAATTAATTTTGCTGATTCACCATTTCCCCACTTCCCGTATATCATATAGTATTCGGAAATAAGGAGGAGCTTTTATGAAGAAGAGATATGTGTCGTATCTGGCAGCTGCGCTGGCCGGGGTGCTTGCGGTTGGCTGTCTTGCGGGCTGCGGTAAAAAGGATACTGCCGGGAAAGGGGATCTGACGACGGTAACGCTCAACGAGGTGGCCCATTCGATTTTTTATGCGCCCCAGTATGTGGCCATCGAAAAAGGCTATTTCAAAGAGGAGGGCATTGCGCTGGAGCTGGTGACGGGATTCGGTGCGGATAAGACGATGACGGCGGTGCTGTCCGGGGAGGCGGATATCGGATTTATGGGCTCGGAGGCGTCCATCTATGTGTACAGTCAGAACCCGGACGATTATATTGTGAACTTTGCGCAGCTGACCCAACGGGCTGGGAATTTCCTGGTGGCGCGGGAACCGGCGGATGATTTTCAGTGGGCGGATTTGAAGGGAAAAAATGTGCTGGGCGGACGGAAGGGCGGCATGCCGCAGATGGTCTTTGAGTATATCCTGAAGAAAAATGGCATTGACCCGGCCCGTGACCTGACCATCGACCAGAGCATTGATTTTGGCAGCACGGCAGCGGCTTTTTCCGGAGGCCAGGGCGACTACACGGTGGAGTTTGAACCGGCGGCCACCAGCCTGGAGCAGGAGAAGGCCGGTTATGTGGTGGCTTCTCTGGGGGAGGCGTCCGGCTATGTGCCTTATACGGCTTACAGTGCCAAGCAGAGTTATATGGAAAAACATCCGGAGCTGATCCAGGCGTTCACCAATGCACTGCAGAAGGGCATGGATTTTGTAAACAGCCATACGCCGGAGGAGATCGCCAAGGTGATCGCCCCGCAGTTTGCGGAGACGGATCTGGATACGCTGACGACCATTGTGAAGCGGTACTATGATCAGAAAACCTGGAAAGAAGATCTGATTTTTGAGGAGGATAGCTTCTTATTATTAGAGGATATTCTGGATGAGGCCGGGGAGCTGGCGCAGTGGGTGCCTTACGAGCAGCTGGTGACGGCAGAATACGCAGAGAAGGCAGTTAAGTAAAAAGAATGCAAAAGCAGTAAAGAGAAAATGGGGATGCCTGCTAAAAAATGCCGATGCTGAACGAAAATGAAATATGTCAGCCTTTGTTTATGCAGGCGGCGAGGCAAACGAAGCGTAGAAGTCGCAGACGAAATTGCAGTGAAAAATCCCGCGTGTACGGCTGGGTACATGCGGGATTCCCTATGTTTTACGATATTTGACCGGGCCGTGTTCTCAGGGGGGCAATGCTGCAGGCTCACGATGGAAACCGGCTTGCGGTTCCGATATGCCTACTGTGCTTGGTATTTATACTTGCCGCCATCCAGCAGGATCTGTCCGAAGCGCTCGGTCACTTCTCCATTTTCGTTCAGATAGCCGTAAGCGGCAATGGTGGTCGTGCCGTCCGCATTGCTCTGCGGGGAGGACAGGAAGACGATGCCTGTGCCGTCGTCACAGGCGATGGTGAACAGGGCGTATTCGCTGCCGGATACAGTCTTTTCGTAGAAGGAGGCGAACTGTTTCTCAGTGACTTTCGTCAGTGCATTCTTGTTGACGCTGATGTAGGCCCGCTGTCCAGTGTTGCCGGAGGCATCGATATAGTCTGCCGTGGCCACCTTTGCATGATTTAACGGGTTTCCTGTGTTGCCCCGGATGAGAACGACGACGATGGCGATTAGAAGAACGACAATCAGCACCGCCATCGTCAGGATGGCAATGGCATAACCCCTTCCGTTGTTTCTTCTTCTTCGTCTTGACACAGAAAACCACCTCTTACTTTTCGTCTTTCCCATCAGATGCTCCAAATTGTTCCGTGCTGTGCACGCTCCAAATCCGGTTTCCGTTCCGCTTCGGTTAGTGCTAAACATGTACCACAGGCACATAGCTCCTCTATTCGCATATTGTGAAGGATTTTCTTCACTTTTATGCTCATCTGGGGCGTGGCTCAAGATCCGCAGCCTACTTTTATGCAAGCGTAACTGGGCTTTGTCCTCTCAACACCAGCATCCGATATTTAATTCTTATTATAATGGAGAACCGCACAATATTCAACAATATACTTGCGCATTTGAAAAAAATACTATATAACTAATACAGTTCACACAGAATCATCAAAATTACGGTTTTGCGAGTGATGCATGTGAACGGTAATGAATGACAGAACGATATACTATTTATAAGGAAAGAAGAGATGAGATGGAGCACAGCATGACTGAGGGCAATGTGACAAGCCAGCTGTTCCGTTTTTCGGTTCCCATCGTGCTGGGAAATATATTCCAGCAGCTTTACAACACGGCGGATGCGATGATCGTCGGCAAGATGATCGGAAACAACGCGTTTGCGGCGGTCAGTGTTGCCAACCCGATCATGTCGGTGGTTTTGTTTTTCCTGGTGGGCCTGTCCATGGGCGTAGGCATATTGCTGGCGCAGTGGTACGGGGCACAGGATATAAAGATGTTCAAGGTACAGTATTCCACAGCGCTCATTGCAGGCTGTGTGTTTACGGTGGCAGCGTCCCTGCTCTGTATTGTCTGCTCCCGGTGGATGCTGCTGGCAGCCAACACACCGGCGGAGATCATGGAGGACACCAACTGGTATCTGCGGATTATTTTTGCAGGACTGTTTTTCTCCTTCCTGTACAATTATCTGGCGGCGGCGCTCCGCGCCATCGGGGATTCCCGCAGTGCCTTTTTGTTTTTGGTCATTTCATCGGTGACCAATGTGATCCTGGATATCGTGTTTATCCGGTATACGCCTCTGGGAGTAGCCGGCGCGGCGGTGGCGACAGTCATTTCCCAGGCGTTATCTTCCATATTATGTGTGATTTATATTTATAAGAAAATACCGATCCTGGCGCTGGCACGCAGCGAGTTTGTGTATGAAAAAAGCGTCATGAAAAATACGCTGCTGTTCAGCTGGACATCGGCGCTGCAGCAGACGTTCCTGTATTTTGGCCGCCTGCTTGTGCAGGGTACCATCAATGCCCAGGGCACGGATATGATCACCGGTTATAATGCGGCGATCCGTCTGGAGGCGTTTATGATGGCGTTCATCGACGGTACCCAGAGTGCCATGTCTACCTTTGGCGGACAGAATGTGGGTGCCCACCATCCGGAGCGGCTGAAAAAAGGATTGCTCCGCACCCTGCAGATGGATCTTGCGTATATTGTGCTGTTCAGTGCGCTGATGCTGAGCATGCCCAGAACGCTGGTGGGGCTGTATGTGGATCTGGACAACGCGGCGGCGGTGGAGATCGGTGTGACCTACATCACCGTGATGCCACTGTTTTATCTGTGCTGCGGTGTGGTATCGGCGCTGCAGGGCTTTTTCCGGGGCATCGGCAAGATCCGGATCGCCATGACGGCCACTTTTTCCCAGATTGCCATGCGCTGTATCCTTTCGGTGATCCTGGTGCCGCGGTACGGTATTTACGGTGTCTGCGCGTCGGTGGGAACCGGCTGGGTGCTGATGGTAGTGTACAGCAGCTATAACTGTATCCATTATTTTCGAAAAAAAGTTGACAATCGAAGAACAATCATAGAGAATGAAAAAATCAACGAGGAGGATAATCTGATGAAGAAAGTACCTTTTGTGACAAAGGAGCAGGTCGAAGAGATGGCAAAGACCTGGCCGACCCCTTTTTATGTATATGATGAGAAGGGCATTTTGGAAAATGTGCGGAAATTAAAGCAGGCATTTTCTTGGAATAAAGGATATAGAGAGTATTTTGCAGTAAAGGCAACGCCCAACCCGTATATCATGGAGCTTCTGAAAAAAGAGGGCGTGGGCGCGGACTGCTCTTCTTACACAGAGCTTCTCATGTCTGAGGCAGTGGGCCTGTCCGGACATGATATCATGTTTTCATCCAATGTGACCCCGGCACAGGACTTCAAGAAAGCTGCAGAGCTGGGGGCCATCATCAACTTTGATGATCTGACCCACATTGATTTCTTTGCAGGCATTGCCAAATTCCCGGAGACCATGTGCTGCAGATACAATCCGGGCGGCGATTTCGCCATCCACAACCAGATCATGGACAGCCCGGAGGATGCCAAGTACGGCATGACCAGAGAGCAGCTGACAGAGGCGTTTCTGAAGCTGAAAGCCAAGGGTGTGAAGCATTTTGGTATCCATGCATTCCTGGCCAGCAACACCGTGACCAATGCCTACTATCCGAAGCTGGCAAGAATCCTGTTTGAGACGGCGGTAGAGCTGCAGCAGGAGACCGGCGTGCATATCGCATTCATCAACCTTTCCGGCGGCGTGGGCATCCCGTACACACCGGACAAGGAGCCCAATGACATCCTGGCCATCGGCGAGGGTGTGCACAAGGCATACGATGACATTCTGGTGAAAGCAGGCATGGATGACGTGGCCATCTTCACCGAGCTGGGCCGTTTTGTCCTTGGACCTTATGGCTGCTTGGTGACCAAAGCCATCCATGAGAAACACATTTACAAGGAGTACATCGGCTGTGATGCCTGCGCGGCAAACCTGATGCGTCCGGCCATTTACGGCGCTTACCATCACATCACCGTGCTGGGCAAGGAGAACGAGCCCTGCGATCACATGTACGATGTGACCGGCGGCCTGTGTGAGAACAATGACAAGTTTGCCATTGACCGGATGCTGCCCAAGATCGACATGGGCGATTACCTGGTGATCCACGATGCCGGCGCTCACGGATTTTCCATGGGCTACAACTACAACGGCAAGCTCCGTTCCGCAGAGCTGCTGCTGCATGAGGATGGCAGCGTGCAGATGATCCGCCGGGCAGAGACGCCGAAGGATTACTTTGCAACCTTTGATTTTTCCGGACTGTTTGACGCACCGGAATATGAAAAATAAACGAATATGATGCCGGGGTTAAATGGTCTAAGTCCACATGAGCTTGCTCATAAGTGGGTGAAAGACCTTGGAACCCGTTCATGATATGAGCATAAAAGTCAAGAAAATGGCGAAGGGGCCGTACCGTTTGGTGCGGCTCCTTTTTGCGCGAGCAACGAGCCAAAGTCCGTGCTTGCACGAGACCTTGGCGACTGCCGCGACAACCATGAGAAACTCGCAAAGCGTGTTTCTTGTGGTTAAATAATAGGAAAATGGAGGTGCAGCGATGAAAGTAAGAGTATATGGAGCAAAGGAAGAAGAGATCGCTTACAGCGAGTCTCTGCGGCCCGGCTATCCGCTGGAGCTGGCTTACGCGAAAGAGGTGCTGGGGCCGGATACGGTGGATCTGACCAGGGGGTACGATGCGGTGTGGATCGTGACGGCCTGTAAAATTACGGAAGCGGTGGCTAGACGCTTACAGGAAAACGGCGTGAAATATGTGGTGACCCGTTCTGCCGGGTACGATCATATGGATCTGGCGGCCATGAAGCAGTACAGTCTGCGTGGCGCCAACGTGCCCTTTTATTCTCCCTGGGCCATTTCCGAGCATGCGATATTGACAGCTCTCTCTCTGCTGCGGCTGGCGAAAAAACAGCAGAAGAAGATCGCAGCCGGAGACTATACGCTGGCGGGGGTACAGGGAAAGGAACTGCACACCATGACTGCCGGGGTGGTGGGTACCGGGCGCATCGGCTACGAGACGATTTCCTATCTGAAAGGTTTTCACTGTCAGGTGCTGGCCAGCGATCCCTATGAAAACGAGCGGACGGCCCGGATCGCGCAGTATGTGCCGCTGGAGGAGCTGCTGGCACAGGCGGACATCGTGTTCCTCCACTGTCCCATGACGGCGGACAACTATCACCTGCTGAACGCGGACACCATCGGAAAAATGAAGGACGGTGTGTACGTGGTGAACAACGCCAGAGGCGGGCTTATCGACCATGCCGCTATGCTGGAAGCGCTGAAGGGCGGCAAGGTGGCAGGCTTTGGCTTTGATGTGTATGAAAACGAAACCGCATTTCTGCGGAAAAAGGATGTGAAACCAGAGCAGCTGGATCCGGTGTTTGCTGAGCTGCTTTCCATGGACAATGTAATCTATACCGCGCACACCGGTTTTTACACGGACAAAGCCATTGAAAGCATGATCCAGGTGACCATGGACAATCTGGGGCAGTACGCCAAGGACGGCTGCTGCAAAAATGAGCTGGTAAAATAAAGCGGCACACAAGAACAGGAGGCGGACATTATGGAAAAAACATACGATATCACACAGGGCTCCAAGGGCATTCAGCGGGTACAGGCATCCCCCATCCGGGCCATTCTGGACCGGGCGGCCGTGCTTCGAAGTGAGGGCAACAAGGTCATTCCCTTAAGCGCCGGGGAGCCGAACTTTAACACCCCGGCCCCCATCAAGGAGGCAGTCAAAAAAGCCATCGATGAGAACTACAGCCATTACGGCTCCAACCGGGGGCTTGCAGAACTGCGGCAGATCCTGTCGGCGCAGAACGCCCGGGAGACCGGCGTCACCTACGATCCGGAGACGGAGGTATTCATCACTTCCAGCGGCGCCGAGGCCATCAACAACGCCATTCTGGCCTTTGTGGACGAGGGAGACGAGGTCATTATCTTCACCCCGGCCTTTGTCAGCTACAAGAATCTGGTAAAATTCTGTGGCGGCGTGTTTGTGGATCTGCCCCTGAAAAAAGAGGACGGCTTCCAGATCGATCCGGCGGCGTTGGAGGCAGCGGTGACGGAAAAAACGAAAATGATCATTTTGAATAACCCCAACAACCCCACCGGCGCGGTGTATACCAGGGAAAGTCTGGCGGCGGTGGCAAAGATCGCCGTGGAGCACAACCTGCTGGTGGTGTCCGACGAGATGTACAGCAAGCTCACCTACGAGGATGCCCGGTTCACGTCCATCTGTGAATTCCCGGGGATGAAGGAGCGCAGCCTGATCATCAGCGGATTTTCCAAGACATACGCCATGACCGGCTGGCGGCTGGGCTGGATCCTCACCGACAAAAAGCTGGGTGTGTCGCTGCTGCGGATGCACCAGTATTCCACCACCTGTTCCCCCACCTTTATCCAGAAGGGGCTGGCGGACGCCATGCTGCTGCCTGAGACCCAGGCGGAGGTAAGTGCCATGGTGGGTGCTTTCGCCAGAAGAAGACAGCTGATCCTGTCTGGACTGGATGCGATCCCGCAGCTTTCTTACGTGAAGCCCTACGGCGCTTTCTATGTGATGGTGGATGTGTCGAAGACCGGACTTACCGGCCAGGAATTTGCCTTGCGACTTTTGGAGGAGCAGTTTGTGGCAACGGTACCGGCCATCGGCTTGGGAGATGCCTGCGAGGATTTCATCCGGATTTCTTACGCGGCTTCTGAGGAGGATATCGTGGAAGGGCTGCGGCGCATCCGCATACTGGTGGAAGCGCTTGGCGCATAAAGGACGAAGGAGAGGGGAGGCGGTATGGTGTTTCATTTACAGCTGACGCTATTTTTGCTGCTGGTATTCGGTTATGTCTGTGCCCGGGTGGGCATTATCACAAAGGAAGGGCGGAAGGTACTGACGGCGCTGGTCATCGACCTGTTTTTGCCCTGCTCCATCATCCGCTCCTTCTGTGTGACCTTTGATGAGAGCATTTTACAGAAAATGGGCCTGATCCTTTTTATCGGGTTTGCCTATCAGTTTGCATCCCTGTTTCTTTCCCGGTTTTTGTTTCCTGGGGCGGAAAAGGGGCAGCAGGTGTGCATGAAATACGGCATCATCTGTTCCAATGCGGGCTTCATGGGACAGCCCATGGCAGAGGGCGTGCTGGGCAGCGAGGGGCTTCTGTACGCTTCGGTGGCCCTCATTCCCATCCGGCTGTTCATGTGGTCGGCGGGGCTGGCGCTGTTTACCGCCACCGACCGGAAATCGGTGGTGAAGAAGCTGCTGACACACCCGTGCATGGTGGCTGTTTACATTGGCCTGGTGCCCATGATTTCCGGCCTTCGTTTTCCCACGTTTCTGGATGATGCCCTGCGCTACACGGGCAGCTGCACCACAGCGGTGTCCATGATGGTCATCGGTGCGATCCTGGCGGAGACGGATATCCGTAAAATTGCCGGAAAGGGATGGATCCTTTATTATTCCCTGCTGCGGCTCATCGTCATTCCGCTGGTGGTGTACGGCATTCTGGAAGCCTGCGGGGTGGATGCCATGCTCATCGACGTCAGCGTGCTCATGGCGGCCATGCCTGCGGGAAGCACCACGGCCATGCTGGCAGCTTCCTATGACGGGGATGCGCCCTTTGCTTCGGGCATGATTTTCATGTCCACACTGCTGTCCATGGTGACACAGCCGCTGATCGGCCTGCTGTTCGGCGGCTGACAAAGACTGTCAACATTTTACTTGCACAAACCGAAAAAAATAAGCTATAACTATTGCTAAATAAAAAATCCCATACAGAAAGTTGATTTCAAAGAGGAGATACGTTCAGGAAAACCTGCGATCTCCTCTTTTTTTATTTGATCTGTGCTTTACGGACAAGGAGGAGTAGATATGGAGAAAAAAAGAGTGCTGGTGAGCGGCCAGACGTATGCGAAGGATAATCGGAAATATGTGGACGCCATCGCGGAAAAATACCAGACGGAAATTATCTATAACCCCAATCCCGGGGCCATGAAGGAGGAGCAGCTCATTGCGGCCATCAATGAAAACCAGGCCAAGGGGCTGCTGGTGTATTCCAGCTCTGATGAAGTGACTGAGAAGGTGCTGACGTCCTGTCCCACGCTGAAAGTCATTTCCAGACACGGAGTGGGTTTGGAGAACATCGATCAGGAGGCGGCGGCCAGATGCGGCATCGCCATTTATAATACAAAGAATTCCCACGATTATGAGGCCGTGGCCGACTGGGTGTTCGCAGCCATGTTTGACCTGTCCCGGAACCTGCGGTTTTACGATCAGGAGTTAAAAGAGGGACGCTGGACGAGATGCCAGAGCACGAACCTGTGGGGCAAGACACTGGGCATCACCGGCTATGGCCGGATTGGCAAGACAGTGGCACGCCGGGCGGCAGCCTTCCACATGCGGGTCATGGTGCTGCATCCCCATTCCGGCAACGAGGCGGGAGCGCCGGACTACATCGAGTTCGCCAGCCTGGATGAAATTTTGCGGGAGGCAGATTTCCTTTCCCTGCACAGCATCGTCACCAGCTCCACCAGAGGAATGATCGGGAAAAAACAGCTGGATGCCATGAAGCCCACCGCCTTTCTTATCAACAGCGGCCGGGCGGCGCTGGTGGACCAGGAGGCGCTGGTGGAGGCGCTGAAAAACCACACCATCGGCGGCGCGGCGGTGGATGTGTTCACCAATGAGCCTGCCACCGGGGATCCGCTCATGGATCCGGCCCTCACCAACGTGCTGGTGACGCCCCATGTGGGGATCTACACGGAGGAGACACTGCGGGAGATCGATATCCTGGCCATGGAAAATCTGGTGAGTCATCTTTAATAGAGGAATTTCCGTTCACGAGCGCCATTCGCAAAACCGCATCTGCGATGCAACTCATTTTTGCTTATGTGTCAATAATTTACTATGCCATCGTGAAAATCTGTGATATAAGAAAATATTGTTGACAGTAACCTGACGATAAGGAGGAAACAAATATGCGTGTAATAGAACATCCGATTCTGGGTGATCTGGAAGATAAGAAGAAAGTAACGCTGTATTACAACGGCGAACCCATCGAGGCGCTGGAGGGCGAGCCCATCGCATCTGCGCTGATGAATGCGGGCATCCGGGTATTCCGGACGACAGCTAAGCGGCATGAGCCCAGAGGTATTTTCTGTGCTATCGGCAGATGTACCGACTGCATGATGATCGTGGACGGCATTCCCAACACAAGAACGTGTGTGACTGCGGTTCATGACGGCATGCATGTGGAGAAGCAGGAAGGCCTGGCGCCGATCAAGCCCCAGGAATAAGCACAACAGGAGGAGTTCAATATGAAAGAAATCGTAACGGATGTTGCCATTGTCGGCGCAGGAAGTGCCGGACTTTCCGCAGCATATCAGGCAGCCTGTGCGGGGGCGGATGTACTGGTCATCGACGAGAATTCCAGACCCGGCGGACAGCTGTTTAAACAGATACATAAATTTTTCGGCTCCAAGGAGCATCAGGCAGGAACGAGAGGCTTCGTCATCGGCCAGCAGCTGCTGGAAAAGGTGGAAAAGAGCGGCGCCAAGGTCATGCTGGACAGCCTGGTGTACGGCCTGCTGCCGGATAAGAGCATGGGCGTCATCAGCAACGGCGTCAACTATTCGGTAAAAGCAAAGAAGATCATCATTGCCAGCGGCGCCAAGGAAAACTATATGGCATTCCCGGGCAGTACGCTGCCGGGCGTGATGGGTGCAGGCGCAGCCCAGACGATGATCAATGTCAACCGTGTGCTGCCGGGAGAGCGGATTCTCATGGTGGGCAGCGGAAACGTGGGACTGATCGTTTCCTATCAGCTCATGCAGGCCGGCGCCGAGGTGGTCGGTATTGTAGAGGGCGCACCGAAGATCGGCGGCTACGGCGTTCACGCAGGCAAGATCAGAAGAGCAGGCGTGCCGATCTATGTGGGGCACACCATCAAACAGGTATATGGAAAAGAAGAGGTCGAGGGCGTGGAGATCGCAGCTGTGGATGAGAAGTGGAATATGATCCCGGGCAGCGAGAAACGGTTCGACGTGGATACCGTCTGTCTGGCAGTGGGCTTAAATCCCATGACCGAGCTGGTATGGATGGTGGGATGCAAATTTGATTTTATCCCGTCCTTCGGCGGACATGTGCCGCTGCACGATGAAAATATGGAGACAACCGTTCCCGGCGTGTATGTGGCCGGAGACGTGACCGGCGTAGAGGAGGCTTCTTCCGCCATGGAGGAAGGCAACATGGCCGGTGTGGCTGCTGCAGAGGCACTGGGTTACTTAAGCCATGAAGAGGCTGCCCAGAAAAAGGCAGAGATCATTGGACGGCTGAACACCCTGCGTTCCGGTTTCTTCGGCGCAGGCAGAAGAAGTTCCAAGGAAAAACAGCTTGCAGATATGCAGGCGTACAAAGATGCTTGTAAGAAGGGAGCTGTTTGTGAATGAATAAAGGTGTAATGTATACAGGAATTCCCTCCCCGGAGGAGCTGGCGGCATGTCCCGGCGTGCCCTCCGAAGAGCGGATGGCAAAAGGAAGAGTGGCTGTGATCGAGTGTGTACAGGAAATTCCCTGCAACCCGTGTGAGAACGCCTGCCGTCTCGGTGCCATCACCATCGGCGAGCAGATCACGAACCTGCCCACCCTTCATGAGGAAAAATGTACCGGCTGCGGCATGTGTGTGGCCAACTGCCCGGGTCTTGCCATCACCATCATTGATAAGACCTACAGCGATACAGAGGCAGTCATCGAGTTCCCCTTTGAGTATCTTCCCCTGCCGGAGGTGGGCGATACGGTGCAGGCAGTCAGCCGTGCCGGTGAGGTGGTATGTGATGCCACCGTTACTTCCGTGCGGAAGATCAAGGCATACGCTGGAACAGCAGTGGTGGGCATTGCGGTTCCGAAACAGTTTGCGGACGAAGTTCGCAGCATGAAGCGTCTGAAGAGAGCATAAGCGGGAGGAAAATAACATGGAAGATAAAGACATTATCATATGCAGATGCCAGGAAGTGTCCAGACAGGAGATCCTGGATGCCATTGCAGACGGCGCATTGACCGTGGACGGTGTCAAGCGCAGAACCCGCGCAGGCATGGGCCTCTGTCAGGGAAAAACCTGTGAGCGTCTGGTGGCAAGAATCATTGCGGAGCAGACAGGACGGCCCATGGCGGAGATCCTGCCGCCCAAGAGCAGAATCCCGGTACGCCCGGTGAAAATCGGTATCATAGGAGGGCAGGAAGATGAGTAAAGATGCAGACGTAATCGTAATCGGCGGTGGAATCATCGGATGTTCCGTGACCTACTATCTGAGCAAGATGGGCAAAAAGGTACTCCTTCTGGAGAGGGAGGATCTGACAAGAGGTTCCGCAGGCGCCACCGACGGTGTGGTAGGCTACCATACAAAGAAACCCGGCAAACAGATGGATCTGGCCGTGCAGAGCATTGCCATGTTCGAGCATCTGGGCGAAGAGCTTGGCATGGATGTGGAATATGAGCTGAAAAGCGGCGGCATGCAGCCGGTAGAAGATAAGATGCAGTGGGATATCCTGTCCGGCATCGTGGAAGAGCAGAAGAAGAGCGGCGTGGACATCGAGATGATTTCCGCAGAAGAGGCGAGAAAAATCACCCCCCAGCTGTCCAAGGATATTTACGGAGCCCTATATTCTCCCACCGGCGGCAAGGTCAACCCCATCAAGCTGACGCTGGGCTTTGCCAGAGCAGCCAAGAAGCTGGGCGCTACCATCCAGATCGAGACAGAAGTCACCGGCATTATCATGGAAGGCAATGCGGTTAAAGGCGTACATACGACGAAAGGCGACTATTTCGCAGACACCATCGTCAATGCCTGCGGTTCTTGGGCAGCCTTCACAGCAAAAATGGTGGGCCTGGATATGCCCATCAAGCCGAGAAAGGGACAGCTCATCGTCACCGAGCCCATTGGCCACTTCATGGACGGCACGCTGCAGTGTGCCCGGTATAACGTGATCAAGTTCCGCCCGGAGACCATCAAGGACGAGAACATCCTGCGGATGGGTGCCTCTTTGAGCATTGAGCAGACCGAGAGCGGCGGCCTCATCATCGGCGGCACGAGAGAACTGGTGGGATATGACAGAGAGAACTCCCTGGAAGCCATCGAAGCCATTTTAAAGAGAGCGGTACGGTTTTTCCCGGCGCTGAAAGACGTATGCATCATCCGTGCCTTCGCGGGTCTTCGTCCGTATACCCCGGATGGCCTGCCCATCATCGGCAGAGTGGATGGCCTGGAAGGCTTCTACATGGCAGCGGGCCATGAGGGAGACGGCATCGCACTGGCACCCATCACCGGAAAACTGCTGGCGGAGCAGATCGTCAACGGCAAGGAGTCCTATTCCCTTGATCCGTTCAGCCCCAACCGTTTTCTGGAGGCGCACAATTAAATATTAAAAGCATACAAGGCGGCATGCATTCTGAAAAGAATGGATGCCGTTTTTCTGCAAAATACGGGGAGAAAGGGTTGAACTAAACGGAAAACTGTGTTTTAATGATATATTATGAGAGTGTCTATGCACCGAAAGAATAAGGATTCTGCCCTGTCTGGCGGTTTCTTTGAGAGGAGCGTCCCGTGTCTATGGAAGTTGGCCATCAGGATGAGTTTATACCGATCCAGCGCTGTTATCCGGATGAATATGAGGAATACCAGGTATCCGGTCACTGCTGGAATGACGGCTTCCTTCCCGTGCAGATGTTCCGGATCCGGTTTCGGAAACGGACGGGTATGGTGCTGTACCCTCACGCCTGCACGCTGCTCTATTTTGAGCGGGGGGCGGACGGTACCGTGCGGATCCGGCTGGTGGGTCGGGTGACGGAGACCATGTGCACCAGGCAGGAGCCGGGAACCACGTATCTGATGCTGCGTTTTCCGCCCCAGTATACCTTTGAGGCTTTCAAGGGGCAGACGAATACGGAACACTATCTGGAGCCGTCCGTGTTCGGGGACTTGACACCGATCCGGCAGGCCATGGATACGAAGGATGCCGATGCGGCCTTTGCCCTGCTCATGCAGGCCGTGCTGGGCAGCAGCCTGGATTTCCGGGAAAATAAGCTGGTGGACGAATTCGTGTTTGGCAGCCTTTATAATGAAGATAACCTGTCCATCGAGGAGATCATCGGCAACATGTCTTATTCGCCGAGGTACATCCGCAGTGTGATCAAGGCGCAGACCGGCATCAACGCCAAGCGGCTGTACGATATCCTGCGGCTGCAGAACATCATGGAGTCTCAGATTTTTGAGGACGAGGACTCTCTCAACTGCGTGTATGATTTCGGTTTTTATGATCAGGCCCACCTGAACAAAAACATCCGGAAGCTGACGGGCTTAAGCTACACTTCCTTCAAGGAGATTCTGAAAGAGAAGAATCAGGTGGAAGAAAAAGATACGAACAAGATAATAACGGGGGAAAATGTATGATCACAGTTCTGATACCGGTCGGCGTGATGCTGGCTGTCATTTTGTGTAAAAAGATACCAAAGATCGGAGGAAACGTGCAGGTGGCGCTGGTACTGGCGGGCATCCTTTCTCTGATTCTCGGCGGCGTTTATCAGCCGACAGCCTGGTGCGGTGCGCTGATCGACGGCGTGGACCGGCTGGCATGGGTCATCTGCCTGTCCATTTTCGGCAGTATTTATGCGGAGACACAGGTGCGTCTCGGTACGATGGAGACCGTGATGGGAGCGCTGAAGGCCAAGTTTGGCAAGTCGCCCCGGGCGCTGGTGATCTGCGTCATTTTAGCGCTGGTCATCGCAGGCTCTCTGCTGGGAGACGCCATTGCGGCTTCCACAGTCATCGGTGTACTGACCGTCGGTACACTGGCTGCCATGGGCTTATCCCCGGAGCACATCTGCTGTATCATCGTTATGGGTGCTTCCATGGGTTCCATTATGCCGCCCATCACCCAGTCGCTGGCACTGTCTTCCACCCTGGTCAACACCGACTCTGAGCCGGTTGTCCAGATCGGCTATATCACGACACTCATCGTGATCGTCATCGTATGTCTCTACGTGGTGACTTTCTTTGTGAAAAAAGACATGAAGATCGTGGAATTTGACGAGAACGGCGAGGAGATCACAGACGACCGTAAGGCCGGACAGATCCTGAAGGAAAACTGGCACTCCCTCATTCCGCTGGGCGTGCTGATCCTGATCGTGCTGTTCCGCACCATCAACGTGGAAGGGCTGAAATTCGACCTGGTGCCGGAGCTTCTCGGCAAGATCCAGGTGCTGAAGATCGGGGATGAATCCCTTTCCCTTTACAGCTGGCTTTCCCAGGTGACGATCTTAAAGGGACTTTCCAACGGCATCGTGTTATCGCTGATTTTTGTCACCATCGTTTCCTTCTTCTTTAAGAAAGTCCGGGAGGACGTGAAGGGTACGCTGGTCAGCGGCCTGAAAAAAGTAAAAGTAACCGCCGGTCTGCAGGTGTGTGCCGCATTCATGCTGGGTTGCTTCTATGCAGGCGGACAGATCAATGCGGTAATGGAATTCGCTCAGGGACTGAATGTCAACGTACTGAAATTCGGCGGTGCAGCAGCCATGATGCTCATCGGTATGCTCACCGGTTCCCAGTCCACTGCCCAGAACGTGGTATTCTCGTTCTTTGGCCCGGCATTGGTGACCATCGGTCTGAATCCGACCTACGTGGCAGTGGCAGGCGCTAACTTGGCAGCCGCAGGACAGGGACTTCCGCCGGCAGACCTGACCACCTTCGTTGTGGCAGGTATCGTAGGCGGTATGCTGGGCAAGAAAGTAGACCCGGTAAAATCCATGATCCTCATGGTGCCCATGTGCTTCCTGTTCGCAGCCATCGGTATGGTATTTTTGTACTTGTAAGTATAATGCGCGAAGAGAAAAATAAGCGGCTGCGTCAGCAGACATTTGTTTTTCACGAGCCATTAACGAAGGTTCCGCCTGCGATAGCAGGCAGTAGAGAGCGCGGTAGCGCGGGAACCTGAGTTTAAAAGATCATTGTAAATGAAATGATAATATTTTGAGACAAAGGGGGACTGCAAGCAGGCGGTTCCTTTTTTGTTAATCTGGGAGGAATGAAAATGAAAGCAGCAGTGATGATCAGTGACGGAAGAATGCAGGTAATCGCAGCAAGATTGGAAGAACTGGGAATGGACGTGATGCGGGCCACAGATACCGCATCCATGCAGGCGGTGGAGGAAGCGGCGCCGACGCTGGATTTCCTTCTTCTGCCCATCCGGGGCGTGGACGGGGCGGGCATGGTGCATATCCCCGGCGTGGATTATCCGGCAGGCACCATGCTGGAGCGGTTAAAGCCGGAGGCAGTCCTGCTCACCGGTCTGCACACGGAGTATCTGCATGCGCTGGATCGGCCGGTATTCTGCTATTATGACGACGCCCAGGTGCGGGAGGAAAACACGGCACTGACAGCCGAGGGACTTCTCTATTATTTCATGCAGGTGACGCCGAAGAGCATTTATGAGTATACGGTGGACATCATCGGCTACGGCCATGTGGGCAGAAAAAACGGCGGAGCTGTTTGAACGGATCGGCATTGCCGTGCGGGTGGTGACGGACGAGGCACCGGAGGAGGGTGGCATTCCCATGATCGCCTACGACCACTGGAAAAACGGGAAACCCTGCAGCGTCATCATCAACACAGCGCCCAGCACGGTCATCACCAAAACCATGGCGGAGCATTTTCAGCCGGGCACCATCATCATCGACATTGCCAGCAACCAGGTGGGGGTGGAGCCTGCGGTATACGAAATGCCGCATATTTGTGTGAAAGCAGCGCCGGGACTGCCGGGGCTGGTGGCAGAGCAGTCTGCCGGAGAGATCCTGGCGGATTATATTGAAAGGAATTTTCTCAAAAAGACTGGTTTTTAAAACTTTACTGTGGTAAAATGGAGATAGTGTACAGGAGGGAAGAGCATGAATAAAAAGTTAAGAACCGAAGCCGTGGACTTTCTGTTCGATGCGGTGCTCAGTCTGAAAGACAGAGAAGAGTGTTATACCTTTTTTGAAGATGTATGCACGATCAATGAGATCTTATCACTGTCCCAGCGGTTTGAGGTGGCTAAGATGCTCCGGGAACAGAAGACCTATCTGGAAATTGCAGAGAAGACTGGTGCTTCCACCGCGACCATCAGTCGGGTGAACCGGTCATTGAACTATGGCAATGATGGCTACGATATGGTATTTCAGAGGCTGGAGGCTGAGAAGGGCCAGGAGTAGGTGTCGGATACCGGAAGCATGCAGCAGGCGGTCATCTGTCGGGCAATGAAAATTCGTTTATCAGCGAAAATGCGTTGCAGATCAGGATGTCTGTGCAGTCAACAGTATGGAACAGAACAAGGAAAATACGGAAGAAATAAAGAAGAACCCTGCATCAGCCTGGCATGCACAGCCAGACAATGATGGGGTTCTTTTTTATATGATAGGAAAGACTGAAGTGGAACGTAGACGCGCTCGGCGCCATGATGTGCGTACTTTGCCGTGCGAAAAAACAGAGAATGCCGGTTGTGTTGCTGATGCTTACTTGGTAAGAACGGTATCAATCAGTTTTTCAATGAGCTGTTTTTTCATATATACGTCAAAACTCATGAGGCAGATGAAGGAAAACAGCTGCAGCAGATCCTGATCTTCTCCTTCCACGTCCTGAAACGTCTTTTCGGCGCAGGAAAGCTTCGCCAGCAGATCCTCCTGCAGCAGGTCGATCTGCTCCTTCTCCAGGCTGAACACTTCCTCGTAAACGTCTTCCAGTTTCATGGGACCGCCCTCCGGGAAAAAACGGGAGGAGATGGGCTCCAGCACCTTCTGGATATCACCGATGGACAGAATATTTTTAAAATAATAAATAAAAATCAGAAGGAGCATATGCTCTTTGGAATACTTCTTCTTCACCGGCGGCGGAAGCAGGTCATTCTTCGCATAGTTGTTGATCATTGTCTTGGTAAGGATCTTATCATTATCGTAGCGGCGACTCTTGGCCAGACGCTTGTCCATGAAAGTCGTTACCTGATCCATATATAAATCAATGTTCGGAATCTCCGAGGGCCGGATATAATCCAGAGTGGAAAAATTGTCCCGGATGGCCGCAAGGAGCTCTTCTTTGTTCATTGCCATAATTTTTCACCTCACATACACATTATATAGTAATGAAAACCAGATGACAAGCTTTTTGTTGCAGTTCGTCGGTGGAATCCTTACGGTTTTCTTAAATGTAATCAGGACAAGGAAATTGTGCGCAGATGCAGGGAAATTGTAACCAGGTGGGGATGAACAGTGATGATAACTTGGGGGTGACAGAATTTTGCAGATATATTATAATGATAGACATGGTTCCGGGGAAGGAACCGGACAGGCGGTGTAATATGAGTATTTACGACAGTTTAAATAAAGAACAGAAGGAAGCGGTGCTCTGCACGGAGGGGCCGCTTCTGATTTTGGCGGGAGCCGGATCAGGCAAGACCCGGGTGCTGACCCACCGGACGGCATATCTGATCGAGGAGTGCGGGGTGAATCCGTGGAACATTCTGGCCATTACCTTTACCAACAAGGCGGCGGGAGAGATGCGGGAGAGGATAGACAAGATCGTGGAATTCGGTTCCTCTGCCGTTTGGGTGAGTACTTTCCATTCGGCCTGCGTGCGTATCCTGCGAAGATACATTGACCGGATCGGCTACGGGACGAACTTTACCATTTATGATGCGGAAGATCAGAAAACTGTCATGCGAGACGTGTGTAAGAGGCTGAACATCGATACAAAGCTCATGAAGGAGAAAATGATCCTGGGACAGATTTCTTCGGCAAAAGATGAGCTTATCGACCCGGACGAGATGGAGCTGCGGGCGGAAGGGGATTTTAATCGAAAAAAAATCGCGCTGGCGTACCGGGAATACCAGAATCAGTTAAAACGGAGCAATGCGCTGGATTTTGACGATCTCATCATGAAAACGGTGGAACTGTTCTGGCGGGCACCGGATGTGCTGGAATCGTACCAGGAGCGTTTTCGCTATATCATGGTGGATGAGTATCAGGATACCAACACGGCACAGTTCAAGCTGGTAAGCCTTCTGGCGGGCAAATACCGGAATCTGTGCGTGGTGGGTGACGATGACCAGTCCATTTATAAATTCCGGGGCGCCAACATCGGCAATATCCTGAATTTCGAGCAGATTTTCCCGGATGCTACCGTCATCAAGCTGGAACAGAATTACCGTTCCACCCAGAACATCCTGGATGCGGCCAACGATGTGATCCACAACAACAAAGGGCGGAAAGACAAGCGGCTCTGGACGGAAAATCCGGCAGGGGACAAAATTGCCCTGCGCAATTTCGACAATGCGTACGAAGAGGCGGATTACATATGCGGCGACATCCGCAGCCGGGTGCGGGACGGGGAATATACCTACCATGACTGCGCGATCCTTTACCGCACCAATGCCCAGTCCCGTCTGTTTGAGGAACGATTTGTGAACATGAACGTGCCTTATAAAATCGTCGGCGGTGTGAACTTCTATTCCCGGAAAGAGATCAAGGACGTTCTGGCTTATCTGAAAACCATCGACAACGGTAAGGACGATCTGGCGGTGCGCCGGATCATCAACGTGCCCAAGCGGGGCATCGGTGCCACGACCCTGAACCGGGTGGCAGATTTTGCCGAGGGGAACGGCATGAGCTTTTATGAAGCGCTGGAAATTGCCGAGGAGATTCCTACCCTTGGAAAAAGCGGTGTGAAGATCCGGCCCTTTACCGATATGATCCACACCTTCCGGGTACGCAAGGGTTCCCTGACCCTGCGGGAGCTGGTGGATGAAGTGTTGGAAAACACCGGCTATGTGAAAGAACTGGAAGCTGAGGGTACCGACGAGGCTCAGGCCCGGATCGAAAACATCGACGAGCTGCTTTCCAAGGTGACAGCATATCAGGAGCAGCACCAGACGGCGGAAGATCCGGCCACCCTAAGCGGTTTCCTGGAGGAAGTGGCACTGGTGGCGGATGTGGATTCCCTGGATCCGGACAGCGACTATGTGGTGCTCATGACGCTGCACAGCGCCAAGGGACTGGAATTCCCCAATGTTTACATGGCGGGCATGGAGGATGGCCTTTTCCCAAGCTATATGACCATCACATCCGATGATCCGTCGGAGCTGGAAGAAGAGCGGCGGCTCTGCTACGTGGGCATCACCCGGGCCATGCGGCATCTGACCTTAAGCTACGCCCGGATGCGGATGATCCGCGGAGAAAACCGGTTCAGCAAGATTTCCCGTTTTGTCAAGGAAATCCCTACAGAACTGGTGGAGATGGGCGGTATCCCCATGCCCAAGGAAAAAGAAATCCCGCGGCAGAACGTTTACCAGCAGGCCAAAAGCGCTTTTCATATGAAAGCCTTTGAGACGAAGCAGTTCACTGTGACAAAGGCGGCTGCGCTGGACTATGAGGTGGGGGACACCGTAAAGCATATCAAATTTGGCACCGGCATCGTGGAAGCCATCACCGAGGGCGGCCGGGACTACGAGGTAACGGTCAATTTTGAAAAATTCGGGACAAAGAAAATGTTTGCCTCCTTTGCCAAGCTGAAAAAAATATAAAAATATAAATATACGTGAGCCGTTCACAATATGTGCAGTTCATTTTTGCTCATGAGAAGGCGCTCCCTTCCCATAGGAATATTTGCGTGAACTGGAAAATAAAAATTCTGTTAATAATGAAAATTCTTTTAGGAAAATATAGTAAAATACAGGGCGAAGTGATATAATACACTCATAAAAAGCGAGGCATTCTTGGCAGGAAAGGACGTAGATATCAATGAATAAAGACAAGTTAGAAGAATTATTGAATATGACCAAGCTGGCAGAATTGGTAAACACGAAGCAGAAGGACGATGAGAAGAAGTGCAATACGGTACTTTGGGTTCTGGCGATTGTGGGTGCTGTGGCAGCCGTTGCCGGAATTGCTTATGCCGTATATCGTTTCCTGACACCGGATTATCTGGAAGACTTCGACGACGATTTTGACGAGGATTTCGATGACGATTTCTTCGAGGACGAAGAGGAAGAGACACCGGAGAAGAAAGAAGAGGAAGACACCGAAGAGTAAACGATTGTTGACATTTTGCGGAAGTGATCAGAATAGAGATTCGCAGCGGAGGCCCTGCAGGCAGATGATGTTTGCAGGGCTTTATCATTGTATGATAGGAAATACAAAAATATGGAAAAGGAGCAGCCCGGCAGGGCTTTGAAAAAGATGAAAAAAGGACAGATTGCAGAAGGAATTGTGGAAAAAGTAATATTTCCCAACAAGGGAATCGTGGCGGCAGAGGGCGAAAAGGTAGTTGTGAAAAACAGCGTGCCCGGGCAGAAGGTGCGTTTCTCTGTCAATAAGATCAAACACGGAAAAGCAGAAGGCCGTCTTCTGGAGGTGGTGGAGCCATCACCGCTGGAGGTGCCGTCGCCCTGTCCGCATTTTGGCGTCTGTGGCGGCTGTACCTACCAGACCCTGCCCTATGAAGAGCAGTTAAAGCTGAAAGCCGCCCAGGTAAAAGCACTGCTGGACGACGTGATTTCTGATTACACCTTTGAAGGAATCAAGGCAAGCCCCCAGCAGGAAGCTTACAGAAATAAGATGGAATTCTCCTTTGGAGATGAATACAAGGATGGTCCGCTGGCGCTGGGCATGCACAGACGCGGCAGCTTTTACGATATCGTCACCGTAGACGGCTGCTGCATCGTGGACGAGGATTACCGTAAAATCCTGCGCTGCGTCCGGGATTATTTCAGCGAAAATGCCGTGCCCTTTTATCATAAGCAGATCCATCAGGGTTATCTGCGGCACCTGCTCGTGCGAAAAGGCGTCAAAACCGGCGACATCCTTATCGACCTGGTAACGACAAGTCAGTTGGATCTCTCTGACGTGGACTGGGTATCCCGGGTGCTGGCACTGGAACTGTCCGGCACAGTTGTGGGAATCCTTCACACCTACAACGACAGCGTGGCTGATGCGGTCAAAGATGAAGGAACCAAGGTTGTCTATGGCAGTGACCATTTTTACGAGGAGCTGTTGGGCCTGAAATTCAAAATTTCTCCCTTCTCCTTTTTCCAGACCAACTCCCGGGGCGCGGAAGTTCTCTACGAGACTGCCCGTTCCTACGTGGGAGAAACCAAAGACAAGATCATTTACGATCTGTACAGCGGCACCGGCACCATCGCCCAGATGCTGGCGCCTGTGGCAAAACATGTCATCGGCGTGGAAATCATCGAGGAAGCCGTGGAAGCTGCCCGGGAAAACGCGGCCAGAAACGGCCTTTCCAACTGTGAATTCCTGGCGGGCGACGTCCTCAAGGTGCTGGACACCATAGAAGAAAAGCCGGATCTCATTGTCCTTGACCCGCCCCGCGACGGTATTCATCCCAAAGCGCTGGGCAAGATCATCGACTATGGCGTAGACCGGCTGGTATACATCAGCTGCAAACCCACCAGCCTGGCACGGGATCTGGAAGTACTGACCGCAAGGGGCTATCGGGTGGAGAAGGTTTGCTGCGTGGACATGTTCCCGGCGACGGTGCATGTGGAAACATGCGTTCTCTTAGCGAAGACGAGTGCAACGCACGAAGACTGAGGCTAGAGACGCAGTTGTTCTGCCGAGTGAAGGAGAGACAGAACTTCCGCTAGAATTGGAATCAGCGTAAGCGAACAAGACTTCAAAACAGCGATTTTGTCTACCACTTGTCAACCGCTTATTATGTTCTTGTAAAAGTGGGGAAATATAGATGTTAGCTGGATTGATAAAAGTATGTGGCATCTGTCAAAAATAGAATCATTATAGAGGTGGAGGAAATCTTATTTTGGCAAAGAAAAAAGATGAAATAACCATCCATTCCAGCGCAGCGGAATACCTGACCTATGTTGCCCTTGTTGGTGATCAGCAGGAGAGTATAGAGATGCGCTACGAGGATGAAAATATATGGATGACACAGAAGATGATGGCCACATTGTATGACGTGGATGTTCGTACAATCAATGAGCATATTAAGAAGATTTATTCTGATTCAGAGCTTGAGGAGGATTCAACTATCCGGAATTTCCGGATAGTTCAAACCGAAGGTTCTCGCCAGGTGACACGTGATACCAAGCACTATAGCCTTCAAATGATCATTGCTGTAGGTTTCAAGGTCAATTCCGAGCGGGCGGTACAGTTCCGTAAATGGGTAAATCAAATCGCAAAGGACTACACCATCAAAGGCTGGGTCATGGATGATGAATGGCTGAAATTGCAAAGCTTCATGCCGAGACAGAATTTGAAAAATACCGTGTCATTCAGGACAGATTATTCATGTCCGACTTTGATAAGTATATGCTGGAATTGGAAGGAAAGGCGAAGAAATAATGTCTTGCAAAGATAGAGAAGATAAAATATCCAATCGAGAATTGGACAATGTGTGATGGCATACGAGAAAATGCCATTTAAGCTGTGTTGAGCATATTATCGGATACTTATAAAAAAAGAGATTGATTTCAAGGAGATAAGCGCCCCTGCCATTGTGGCAGGGGGCTATTTATGATCAGTGCAGAAGCTGTTTTAAGTCTTCCTCCGGTGTGGTGATGGGAGCGATGCCGAAGTTTTCTACAAGATAGTTCAGCACATTGGGAGAAAGGAACGCCGGCAGTGTGGGGCCGAGGCGGATATTTTTGATGCCCAAATGCAACAGGGTCAGAAGGATGCACACAGCTTTCTGCTCGTACCAGGAGAGCACCATGGACAGGGGCAGGTCGTTTACCCCGCAGCCAAAGGCGTCTGCAAGGGCAACGGCAACCTGAATGGCGCTGTAAGCGTCGTTGCATTGTCCCACATCCATCAGCCGGGGCAGACCGCCGATGGTGCCCAGATCCAGATCGTTGAACCGGTATTTGCCGCAGGCCAGGGGTCAGGATCACGGTGTCTGGCGGCGTCTGTTTTACAAATTCCGTGTAGTAGTTGCGGCCGGGCCGTGCACCGTCACAGCCGCCCACCAGGAAGAAATGCCGGATCGCACCGGATTTTACCGCTTCAATCACCTTGTCGGCCACACCGAGTACGGTGCCGCGGGCAAAACCGGTGGTCACAGTGCTGCCGCCGTTGATGCCGGTAAATGATTTGTCCTCGGGATATCCGCCCAGTTCCAGTGCCTTTTCGATCACCGGTGTGAAGTCCTTATCCTCCCCGATGTGGGTCATTTCGGGATAGGAAACCACAGCGGTGGTAAATACCCGGTCAGCATAGCTTGCGTGGGGCGGCATCAGGCAGTTGGTGGTAAACAGGATCGGCGCGGGAATGTCTGAAAATTCCTTCTGCTGGTTCTGCCATGCCGTACCGAAATTGCCTTTGAGATGCGGATATTTTTTCAGTTCAGGATACCCGTGGGCAGGGAGCATTTCACTGTGGGTGTAGATGTTGATGCCTTTGCCTTCGGTCTGCTCCAGCAGCAGTTTCAGGTCGTGGAGATCGTGACCGGAAATCACGATGAACGGCCCTTTTTCTACGGTCAGGGGAACGGTGACCGGTGTGGGGGTGCCGTAGGTCTCGGTGTTTGCCCGGTCAAGAAGCGCCATGCATTTGAGGTTTTTCTCGCCAACCTCCATCACGATGGGCAGCAGTTCGTCCATGTCCCAGTCTTCGCCCACCGCAAAAAGCGCTTTCGCAAAGAAATGATTTAACTCTTCATCGGTATACCCCAGAACCAGGGCATGGTGCGCATAAGCCGCCATACCGCGCACGCCGAAGAGGATGAGTGATTTGAGGCTGCGGATATCCTCCGGCGCATTCCACACTTTTTCCAAATCATAATCATCGGTTTGCCCGCACACAGAGGTACAGGAAGAACAGTTTGGCACCAGCCGTTCTTTTTCCTCATGCACTCGGTCGATCATTTCCCTTACAGTCTTTTCGTAAAAGTTTACGTTTGTGACGGTGGTAAATAATCCCTCGATCATCAGACGCCAGGTGTGGTCGTTAGCGCCCGGGGCGTGATAGGACGCACGCGCCAGCCCGATCAGCGCGCCGGTCAGCTCGTCCTGAAGCTTTGCCACATCGGTATTTTTTCCGCAGACGCCTGTTTTTCCTGTACAGCCGGAGCAGCCTGCGGTCTGTTCACACTGAAAACAAAACATATTGTGATCCATAAGAAATCCTCGCTTTCTTCTGATTTTTATCAAATAGTAATAACAGTGTTTCTTGATTTTTCGTTTTTATTATAGTGTGGGAAGTTCCATAAATCTGTTGGATTTCCAACGGAAAAAAGACCTGGTGAATTTTTCAAAATCCTGCTTATCGATCCAATTTTGCAACAGAAATTTGATGAAGGTGCGGCTGCATCGCATGTAAAATGCAGTTGTTTCGGCAAAACGCGTAAGTTATAATATAGATATGGTTGGATACCTTTTGGCAGAGCGCGATATCTATAGAAGATACTTCGCACAACAAAAGGGGGGAAAACTTTGAACACGGAATTGAAAAATGCAGTGGGGGCACGGACAAAGAGGCGCAGTATGATGCAAGCGAAAAACGCCTGCTGGGACAGAAATGGATATTGGCTCACATTCTGGTAAAGACGGTCGATGCATTTAAGGGCATGCGGCATGGTGAGGTGATCGGATACATCGAGGGGACAC
>CP136052.1:30000-150000 GCA_032620915.1 Oscillospiraceae bacterium NTUH-002-81 | reverse complement strand
CACGTATTGATCCATGGTCAGCTCCAGTTTTCCCGTATAGGAAAACTTTCCATTCTCGTCGGCATCCGCAATCTTCTCCTCCAGCGTGCCTCCCCAAAGGTTGATCCGGTAAATAGCGCTGTTGGGTTCTGCAATACCGGTGATCGTATATTCTCCGGATTTTGCATCCGCATAGACGATCGAATCATCCAGGCTGATCATGGGTGCTGTCTCGTCCTTTTCAATGAGCAGATACTTCGTCGTGATATCCGTATAGCTTCCTTTATCCACTTTGGCGTCCATGCGAACCATGATAGAGCCGGTGATGTCCACATTGTCGATCTCAAATTTTCCTTCTCCCACAGCCGGATATTCCGTGTCTGTATCCGTCCTTGTCAGCGTATACGCTGCATTTTCTCCGGTCTTGTTCGACAGGGTCAGATACCACTTGTCATCTGCACCCGCTCCGGAAACGCAGGAGAACACCCCATTTTCCTCTGTCACTGTCTGAGAAACAAGCTCAGAAGATGATTCCCCCTGCTTCTGGATTTCAAATTTCACATCCAGATCCAGCGGCGTGTATTTTGGCAGCAGAGAAGCATTGGAAAGCTTCTCTTCGCTGTATACGTTGGAATTGTCAATCCTGTCGCCCGTCTCATCTTTCAGATAATTGTAAGCCTGCACGCCAATCTTATAGTTTTTGCCTGCTTCCAGGACAGATGTCGTTCCCTTGGATGTCGTATTTTTCTCTTCATCGGCAATGACGTCTTCCCCGGCTACGGTCAGCGCCATATCCAGCACAAAGGTTTTCGTATCCGCGTCGTAACGGATGCCGTTAATCTTGGACGCTTTGATATCCTCCGCATCATACATATAACCTTTACCGGTGTCCACAAAGTTTCCGCCATCTTCCTGATAAATGGTTACTTTATAGCCGTCTGCATTGTCCACCTGGCTCCAGGCTGCCTGCATGATCTCATTACCTGCCGGTTGAATGTCCGCCGAAGCGGGCGCTGCGGGCTGCACCGTATTCCGATACTGCACCTGTCCCAGTTCTGCCGTATCAACGGGAAGGAGAACCTCTTCTTTTCCTTTGGTTCCATCCTCATTCTCAATTTCTACCTCTACTTTACTCAGCAGTTTTGCTGTCACAAAATAGCTGCCCGTCGGAAGCATGGTACCCTCGCTGGGAATCTCAGCGGAAATGTCGGAAGGATCTGTGATATCCTGATGATCGATCACGTATGTGGTATCACCGCTTTCCTCTCCGAAGTAAGTAGCCAGCACATATTTTGCACTCGCATCTGGATTTGCCACCTGCCCGCTCAGGGTCTGCCCATGCAGACTGACTGACAGACTGTCAAAGGGCAAAGACGCATTCATGCTGACCCTATAGTCTGAAAGACTGCTTGTCACGGAGCAGATATCATCCACGGACACATTCTGTCCAAGCCCGATCATCACACAGGGTTTTCCATCCCCATTTGTGGTAATGAGGGCATTCACTTCCGATTCATTTATGATCTCTTTCTCTTCATTGTACTGTGGCCATGTCAGAGCAATCCCGCTTCCATTCTTTTCAACAGAAAGACTCTGCGCAAAAGCATCCATGTCCGCATCTTCCGCAATAGGTGTCACCATCAGGAGAACCGTTGCGTCACTGGGCAAAGTCTGTCCCGCATGTGCGTCCAGCCTCACATCCTTGCTGTAAATTGCGTTCGGCTCGGCCATCACCGCCGGAAGAGTATCTTCTATTATATAACTATCAGAAGAGCTGTCTTCTGCTGCATCTGTACCTGTAGATCCTTCTGTAGCAGCACTCTCTGCATTTTCAGGCTGGATTTCCTGTGCATCAGCGGCCTGCATTTCCTCCTGCGCAGGTTCCGTCACAAGCTCTGTCTGAGGTTCAGCCTGTGCGCTGTTGCTCCCTGTTTTCTCAGATTCTGTCTGCGCGTTCTCTGTAACAGCAGTATTTTTTGCATCCATCTGCGCCAGTTCTTCCGCAACAGCCTTCTGCGTTTCAACCTGTGCGGACTGTGCGTTTTCCACATCTGCATCCTGCTGCCCTGCTTCCGCCGCAACAATTTTCTGCGTTTCCTCCTGTGTACGCGCCGCACCGGCATTTTCCACAGAACTGTTCTGCAGCTCTTCCTGGACAGTCTCTGCACCAGCGCTCTCATCAGCATTGTTCTGTGCTTCCGTTACCACGGTCTCCAGAGGCTCCAGATTGACCTCCACCGCCGCAAGGGCATCCTCTTCACCGACAGAAGCGCTGTAGCCCTCCGGCTTATGATCTTCCCATTTCCATTCCGGCAGATCAGACCAGAAACCTACCACTTTAAATCCCGCATCATTCTCCGGGAATATGTACCACACGCGGTAGGAACACACCTCCCAGTCTCCCTCTTTCTTTGCACCGCCGTAAGCCCTGAAATTCTTAAATGCAGCATTTACCGCGCCGTTGAAATCTGTGCCTCTCACCGGCACAACAGTGTCGGCACCCAGATAAAAATCAAAGCCGGTGGATCCCAGACTAAGCCCACCAATGAACTTCCAGTTTTTCGGCAAATGCAGACTTCCCCTCGCACCGCCGCTCAGGTCTGCCACAGCATAAACCTTTGTCGGATTCTTATAGTTATCCAGTCCGGCAAATGCGCTGGCATTGACATCTCCCTGCGCCTGGATGATTTTCGATTTATTCGGCACACTGATATGGATGCTGGCGCCGCCAGAAGCACTTAAGCCTGTATAGTTGGTACCCTTATGATTGCGTGTCTCTCCCTGAATCCCCTCATAGATGGTAAAATTGTCGATCAGATTCAGTTTTTTCAGGAATGCAATGCCCACATCCTCTGCCTCCAGCTTGTAATAACCCGGCCGGAAGGTATAGGTGGCCTTTGCCTCAATGACATTAAGTACCTCACCTCTTCCGGTGATCGAAAGGGTAAGCGGTGGAATGGCGAAGAAATCTCCGTTCAGCGTTTTCGCCAGACCGTCAAAGCCGCCGCCCGCACCGGTGATGTTTGCCACCACGACCGGAGGCACCAGCGGAATCTTGGCCACGCTGGATCCTGCGAAGAAATACAGCTTGTTGGGCATGAGGGAACCTGTCAGGTCGGACCGCATCAGCTCCAGCTCTGCATTGGTTTCAAACAGATCAAACACATTCAATTCCATGGTAAAGTGATAATAGGAGTTGAACGTATCAATGGTGCCTTCCAGGCTTGCCATTTCCAGGCCCAGCATGTCCGCCGTATCAATCTTTCCCGTTGCCCGGATACCGTTCACCTTGAATTTGTCGTTTTTCATGCCGTAGCCCAGCTCCTGCATGGTAAACTCCGCGCCTCTGAAAATGGCAAACTGGGCATTACCCGCAAAGCTGATATTTCCACTGGGCTTGATCATGGCGCTTTCCACCCGGATGGTGGTGCCCGGGACATCCGTTGTCATGACTGCCGCGTTGGTGTCCGCATCAATGGCCACTGCCAGGCCATCAGCCCCCGGTGCAATGGAAAGGCCATCCTGTCCGGATGATTTTTCCTGATAAAATTTAAAGGTAGGTGCGTTCAGGCTGACACCGTTTATCTCAAAGCTGCCGTCTTTGCCGACAGAGAAGCTGCCGCTTCCCATGGGCCACGTAGCAGTGATGGTGGCAGACAGCGCCGCCGCACCGGAACTGAATACATAGCGGCCATTTTTTTCCGCATAATTTCCCCGTAAAACAGCAACCGGTTCCCCGTAGGTTTCCTTATTTTTCTCAAGAGCAGCCGCATTTTCTGCCGGAACCGCCTGATAGGTTTTCCCAGTCTGATAAATTCCCAGCTGTTTCGCTGTTGTACTGACCTCCACCTTATCGCTGGGGGTAAATTCCTCTTTATCGGTATACAGATCCCGGAATCCCCAGAGCATATTTCCATAGTAAAAACTGCGCTCTTTACCCAGCATATTAAACGGGCACTCCAGCGTCACATTACCACTGACCGTCGCCGAGAACTGCTCCGGCAGCGAATCACGGCAGTCTGCATCCGGATCGCCAGCATGGCCGTCCACATACCCGGTATACAGAGGGGACATGGCCGTAAAGGGATTTGCCCAGGAATAACCCTTGGTAAACAACTCGGAAATCGCTTCCCCATGGCTCTTGTACTGACCGGTAATCGCACTGTAGGCCCAGCCCACCGACCCGGTATTCACGTGCAGCATGTCCACCGCCACAGCCTCTTCTGTGTGGGTATACCCGTCTTTAGAGCTTCCCGATGCACTGCTCATATAAATGGACGCACCTTTCGATGCATTGGCATGTCCCATCTTATTAAAATGGTGCAGCTCTGTAAAAAATTTCAGATCCACCGTATCCTTCCAGGAGCTGACCGGAGATCCCTGATAGGTGGCATCAATACTCGTTTTGATGCCATAGGTTCTGCCGCTGTCTGCATCATCCTCATAAATCCGCCCTGCACCGGTGGTGCCTGCCGTCGTGCCTTCATCCAGCTTCACGATCCGGTACGTGGTCGTCACCACATAGGAATTTTTCTCCAGACCGGAAATCTGCTCATACGGTTTGAGCACATATTTCACCGTGATGGCATCGTTTGATACGGATACATCTCTGGTGGAATAGCGTACACTTTTGGAACCCGCCGTAAAATACGGCTTCTGATAAATTTTCTTCTGCGTGACCATGTCACATGCTTCCCTTGGCCGAAGCTTTGGTTCTTGCCGGAACCGTCACCAGATAAGTTTCTTTGTCAACCCTGTTTGTCACAACATACAGCCGGATATGGTCATTCTGGATCCATCTGACCTTATAAGTTCCAACGGATGCCCCATTACTATCGGCCGAAACTGCCTCTGTCGTTGTGTTCAATGCGCCGACCATGGCGTACGTATCCATGGGAACACAGGTTGCGAGAAGACACACTGCAAGCAGTATGCTGAAAAATCTTTTCAAAATAGTCCCCCCTGCCTTTCTTTTTCTCTTTTTCGTGAAAATATCGCAGTTCGCGATAACCCTCTATTATATGAAATACCAGAAAGAGGAAATCCTTTCACCAAAATTCAAAAAAATCTTGATATTATGTGATAATTCTTCTCATTAGCAGCACGAGGGCTTCGCAAATTATTTTACAAAATGCCTGGCAATCATAAAAAAGCCACAAAAAAATGGGAGATATCCGGCCCATCAGGTTCTCAGATATCTCCCATTTTTACCGTACCTTTATTCACGAAATGAACATCACGCCGAAGGAATATCAAAAGCTTGCACACACGCCCGGGCAAATGCCCGGGCCCGCGCTTCCTTCTCAGGATCCATAAACACAGAGGCGTAGCCCAGATGCCGCTCCGCCAGCATTCCCACATAAGTCAACTGAGAGTGTTTGCAGTAACGGCGCATGCCTTCCTCCCACAGATCGGCCCCTTTTTCCAGCCGGTATCCACACGTTGTGATCAGGGCCATCTTCTTTCCACGCCAGAGAGAGGGGCCCTTTTTCTCTCCGTAATATTTATTCATGCCGTACACCAGCCGATCCAGCACGCATTTGGTGGGTGGGGTGCAATACCAAGAATAGATGGGCGATGCCAGCACCAGCAGATCGCAATTCATCACCGCGTCAAAGATTTCCTGCATATCGTCCTTTCTCGCGCAGCCGAAAATCGTCCAGTCCTTCTGACAGGCCCGGCAGGCCAGACAGGGCTGCAGGTTTTTCTCGTAAAGATCAAAGCGCGTTACCTGGGCGCCGCAGCTTTCCAGCTGTTCTGTGAAGGGGGCCAGCAGTGCTGCCGTGTTACCCTGTGCTCTCGGGCTTCCCATCAAAATGCATACCTTCATCGCGTATCCCTCCAACAAAATCAGCCTCATCCACTTTCGTCACATCCATAAACGCCGGTCCAGCCGCATTCTCATATATGTTTTATACCCCCAGCACAATAGCGCTGATGATTTTCAGCAGATAGTTGTTTGAATACAGGAACCGCAGGAACAGGCTGTCGTTGACCATGCCCATCAGGTTCTCGCCGGTTTTTCCGGTGAAAAAGATGGTGATCGCCAGGAAAAATACCCAGATGAACACCAGGCTCTCCGCCAGCCCCAGCAGCAGCCCCGCCGTCTTGTTGATGCCGTGGAGCACTGGCAGCCTTGCGATGAGATCCAGGGAAAACAGGATCAGCTTCAGCGCCAGATAAATGATGATAAACGCCAGCACAAATGCGATGATGTTCGTCAGCGTTTTCGCCACATAGGTGCCGATATACTCATCAAAGCCCGTCACTTCCAGGATCGAGTAGATCTCCGCATTGTTGTTTTCCATGAGGGATTTCTTAAATTTTTCCGGCAAACGGCTGCTCTCAATGGCCTTCACCTGGTCAGTCTTTTTCTCCTGATCGTAGTCCCCGGCGTCCTCCCGGAAAATTTCCATACAGTTTTCCTTGATGGTGCTGTATACCGGCGTGTGCTGCTCCAGGAAACTGCCCAGATAAGGCGTCACCATCCGCACCAGCGCAATGGTGATGATCACAAAAACAAAGGAAACCGCAAGCCTGATGAAGCCCTTGCGGTATCCGTTGATCGTGCAGATCAGCATAAAAATCAAAATTCCTATCAGTAACCAGTTCATGTCTCCACTTCCTGTCTTCTCTTTCTGTCAGTTCAGTCTATGTTGTCGTCGTTTCTGCATTTGCACATTGCTTCAGGATGCATTTTCCTGCTCTATGCCCTTCGCTATCTGTATATATGCCTACTCAAGTTTGATTTTATCCATCTCTGTAGGGGTGATGATGATATACCGGGACTGCTTGTTGGTGGAGATCACGTCCTTGATGGTGGACTCGTATTCTCCCTCAAATTTATGGATGCCAGACAGGCTGTATACCGAAAATTCCGTGTCATTGAACAGAATGACCTTCTCCCGGTCCAGCTTGACCTGGGTGTAAGCCAGAGACACATCCTCCGAGAAAATCTTTTTCCCGCTCAGATTGTACACCTCTGCCAGGTATGGGGTGCCCTCTTTGTCGTTGCTGAGGATAAAGCCCAGATGCGTGGCATCAGAAAATACGCTCTGGATCTCCTGCGCAAACGTGATGGTGGCGGATTCCTCCGGAATCTGGGAACCTTTGTAAATACAGGCCATGGTATCCCCGTAAGCCACGGAGGTACTGTCGTCCAGGAATTCCACCTCCGGGAACACGCTGTCCTCGTAAGTCTTGGACTTCACCAGACGATCCTTGTACTCCTGTCCCACATTTCCAAAATTATAATAAGAAATCACCGTATCCAGACTGCCGCCGGACACGCTCAAAAAAGACAGCATGAACATCTTGCCGTCCGGCGACACGTCCATGGCCATGGGATAGCCCATGTTGTCCATACCGATCTTCATCTCGGAAATCACTTCGCCGCTCTTATTGTAATAATTCACCCGGCTGACGCTGCCATCCTTCAACAGCACAGCCACCGTATCCGCATCCGACACCGCGATCTTCTGAATGGGAAGCACCGTGTCGATCTCGCCGGTCAGGCCCTTTTCGTCAAAAAGGTATATCTTATTGCCGCCCTTGTCCGCCACGGCT
The DNA here is from genome assembly GCA_032620915.1 of Oscillospiraceae bacterium NTUH-002-81. Taxonomy (NCBI): domain Bacteria; kingdom Bacillati; phylum Bacillota; class Clostridia; order Eubacteriales; family Oscillospiraceae; species Oscillospiraceae bacterium NTUH-002-81. The sequence goes on along the minus strand of CP136052.1, from coordinate 142,455 downwards.
GCCGCCTGGTCACTCACATCCAGCATCGGTGATCCCATCTCGTAAGGCTGGTTCCAGATCTGGGCATTGGTGTAATCCACGTAGGCCACGCCATCTTTATTGTAGCGCAGGATATTGCCGCCGAAGGAAACGCTGTTGGAATTCTCCATACCGCTGAGCTCATTCCACTCGATGATGCTGTAGTTGCTGTACGTCTTTCGCTGGTAATCCATGTAAAAATAGGCGATCAGGATTACCGCCGCCAGAAGCAGCACCACGATGGCCGCCCGGCCGCCCAGCCGATGCCGGCGGATCTTTTTATGTAAAGCACGCTCTTCCTCTGTGGGGACGTTTTTGGCGTCCCGTGTCCGGAAGGGCCTGATATTATCTTCTGCCATGTAAGAGGCTCCTTTTATCTTTCTATCGGAATTTCAAGCTCCGGTTCCCCGCGTTATCGCGCTCTGCTGCCTGCTATCGCAGGCTGTTCATTCGATAATGCTACGAGTCTCAAATCCTCTCCCTTGCATCTCACGAACCCGCGCTATCGCGCTTTTTATTGCCTGCTACGCAGGCTGTTCGTTCGATAATGGTGCAAGAAAAGTAAATGCCGTCTTCGACGTCGCTTCCTTTTCTTTTGCACACATTATATCATGTTTTCTAATCTAGGGAAGCAGTATTTTTTGCCCGGCCAGTATTTTGTCTCCGTCATTGATGCCATTGGCGGCACAGATCTTGCCTACCATCTGGTCAGTGCCGTAGACCCGTTTGCTGATGGCCAGCAGAGTATCCCCGGGCTGGACGGTGTACTGGACAGGCACGTTGGTGGAGGCAGGCGCCGTTTCATCCTGCGTCTGACCGCCGGTGGCATCGGCATCCTGATCAGACGTTTCGCTGTCGGACTGCGCCCTTGCAGACCCGTCGTCCTGTCCTGCTTCCCGGTTTTCGTTTTCCATACCGATTTCACCGGAATTTTGAGAGGATTCTGATTCTGCACCTGACGACGCAGCCCCGTCTGCCGCTTGTCCCTGGCTATTCTGGCCACTCCCATTTTCTACAGAAGAACCTGTGGAAACGGTATCCGTCAGCGGGGTTACCCCGGCAGGGGCTTCCTCCACCCGGGCCTGACTGCCTGTCCCGTCTGCCTGCCCTGCGCTTCCGCTCTGCCCGGTTCCATTCCCGGCTGCGCTTTCCTGATCCGCAGTGTTGGCGTTACCAGCCTGTACCCCTGTCGCCCCGGCAGTCCCTTCTGTTCCGCTCTGCCCATCTTTTTCGGTGCCGTCTCTGCCATTGGCGACCGCCGCGGACGTCTGCTGCGCATCGCCGCCGGCCTGCGGCGTGCCCGCCAGATCTGCTGCCGTCTCAAGCTGCTGCATTTTATCATAATTATTCACCATAGTGATTCCGGTGAGGATGACCAGCAGCAGCAAAAAGGAACCCGCCACATACAGAATGCCATGGGTGCCGCCGGCCTGCTTCCTTGGTTCCCGGTTTTTCTGCATGCGTTTTCGGAAGTTCACCACCGGTTCTTCTTTCTTTCGGATGGCCTGCTCTTCCTCCGCCGCCCGGGCGGCGTTCTGATAATTTTTCACAAGGAATTCCTGCATGGCCTCGTTTTTCTCATAATAAACAAAGTACCCGGGCAGCTCGTCCAGACTGCCGCCCCGATAAAGATAGCAGGTACAGTCCTCCTCGTAGGCCTCCCGTTTGATGAGCAGCATGTCCTCCGACGGAAAGTTTTTCTTCTGTGCTTTCAGCAGCCGTTCCTCCGTCAGATCGTCGTCGTACAGCAGCCATCCCACGATCTCCCCGCCGGAAAAATATTCCTTCACCTGCTCATAGACGTTCTCCCACACCCGGTCGGAAAACACGTAATCCTTTCCCACCTGCTCATACTCCACCAGAAACGCGCCGTCCGCAAACAGATACAGCGTGTCCTGCACGTACTCTTTTCTTCCCGTCAGGATGAGCACACAGCCCAGATTCTTGTTTTCCTCTATTTTCTGCCGAATGTATGTCACCACGTAATCTTCTATGTAAATCCGTCTGTCCCGCTGGATCTCCCCCACCTGCCGGACATTCTTCGGCAATGCGATGCCTTCCTGTTCCTCCTGCGCGTCTCCCTGATAAACAACCTCGATCATCGTCTCCACCTCTGCTTTGTTTTTTCTAAACGTAGCATAAGTTTCCCGCATATTTTGCCGGTTTGTGTCCCTGTTTTGAAGATTATTTCGACGGAATTTTTGCTTTACCTTTGTATATCACATGCCCTGTGCACATCGTGCATCCGTCTTGCGTCTGTCTTTGCCACCTAAATATCTCTTACATAATTCCATTGCATTTTCTCAAAACTTTTAGAGATATATGGAACAAACTCATCCTGCATTGGACATACTATAAAGAAAGTTCCGTTATTGAAAAGTAAATGACACAAATACTCAGCAACATCAATTTCTCGCATGGACATAGATTTTGACTCATACCAGAGAAATAAAACGCACTTTGCAAGCGATAATATGTGTAAAACAATGTTTTGAAATATTCGGAGGAATTTTATGAATACAAACCCGATTTTTTATATCCCGGGCCGCCGCTCGTACACCGCGGCGCTGACCCGTTTTCTGGCAGAGCTTCTGCCTGCCGTCGATCACACCCGGCCTCTGATCATCCTGTGCATTGGCACCACCCAGGTGCAGGGGGATCGGCTAGGGCCGCTGGTGGGCACACTGCTGGAAGAAAAACTGAAAAAAACAGACCGCCTGCTCCCTGTACACATTTTCGGTACAGAGGAACAGGCGGTCCATGCCCTGAATCTTCCTGTTATTTTACGCGCGATCTCCCGGGATTTCCCCGGTGCCCCCATTCTGGCCGTGGATGCCGCCATCGCTGTCGGACACCGCCCCGGCTGCATTACGGTTGGTTTGGGGCCGCTTCTCCCAGGTGCCGGTCTGTCCAAACAGCTGCCCGCTGCGGGAGATCTGCATATCACCGGAACGGTCAGCCGCTCCGGCGCTCTCGGTTACTTTTTTCTGAAACACACGCCGCGCAGGAAGGTATGCCTGCTGGCGGATATTATTTCTGACGGGATCTGGAACGCGCTTCTTTGCGCTCCTGCTCGTACCTGCGCAGTGCTTCCAGCGCCTCTCCCGCCATGGGATACAGAGCGATCAGGTTGAATATCGTCATCAGGCCGACACCCACGTCGCCCAGATCCCACACCACCGTGTAGGCTGCCAGGCCGCCGATGAACAGCATGACCAGCGCCACCACCTTATACAGTGTCTGGAAGCACCACTTCTCTCCGCAAAGATAGGACACGTTGGATCTGGCATAGAACAAAATGCCGAGAAACGTGGAGAAGCTGAACAGCCCCAGTGTCAGTGCCGTAAAAATCACACCAAACTCTCCCAGATGATAACTCATGGCTGTCTGCAGCAGATCCATGCCCGCAAGCCCTGCGATCTGTTCCTGGGGCACCAGCAGAATGAGAAATGCCGTACAGCTGCAGATCACAATGGTGTCGATGAACACGCCCAGCGCCTGTACCAGACCGATCTTCACCGGATCGTCACTCTCCGCCGCTGCTGCCGCACAGGGTGCGGAACCGGAGCCCGCCTCATTGGAGAACAGTCCCCGCTTCACGCCGTTCATCACCACAGCGCCAAAACCGCCGGACACCACCTGCCGGATGCCGAAGGCCTCCTCAAAAATCCGGGCAAACACGCCGGGCACCATGCCGATATTTTTCACGATCATGACCACCGTCAGTATAAAATAACAGCCCGCCATGATCGGCACCATAATATCCAGCACCTTCACGGTTGTATTTTTTCGCAGAACGATCACTGCCGCCAGCGCCACCAGCACGATGGTGGTGTACAGCACCGGAATGTGGAACGCATTTTGGAAAGCCGATGTCACGGAATTGGCAACCACCTGGCTGATGCCGCACCAGCAGATCAGGCCGGACAGGGCAAACAGCACCGCCAGAAGGGAGTACCGTTTCTTCCTGCCGCTCTTTTTTTCACTGGCATGATGGATATAATAGGCCGGGCCGCCATGAAAACCGCCGTACAGGCTGTCCTCCTCCCGATGCAGCTGGGCCAGCGTTGCCTCCACGAATGCGGTGGATGCCCCCAGCACTGCCATCAGCCACATCCAGAATACTGCACCTGCACCGCCTGCGGATATGGCCGCTACCACGCCCACCAGATTGCCCATGCCTACTCTTGTGGCTGTAGACACGATCAGTGTCTGCCAGGATGACAGACCACCTTTTTCTTTTTCCTTCTCTCCCAGCGCCCGGATCATATCCGGGAACAGACGAACCGGCAGAAAGCGGGTTCTGATGGAAAAATAAATTCCCGCAGGAACGAGAAAAATGACCAGAAGTGACAGGCCGATCTGGCCCCCGCCGGGAAGCGGTATGGAGAAGAGATCTCCCCACAGCCACGCATATACCCGCTCAATTACTGCTGTCATCGTTTTTTCCCAGCAAATGCTTTTACTTTCTCATAGATACTCTTTGCATCCAGTCCATATTTTTTGATCAGCTCTACTGCCGGGCCGGATTCTCCGAAGGTGTCATTGATACCGATCTTGTACACCGGTGTCGGATAGTTTGCACACAGGGCATCACACACAGCACTTCCCAGACCGCCGATGACGGAATGTTCCTCGATGGTCACCACTTTGCCGGTCTCTTTTGCCGCAGCAACCACCAGATCTTCATCCAGCGGTTTGATGGTGTGGATGTTGATGACCCTGGCGTCGATGTCGTCTGCCTCCAGCAGCTTGGCAGCCTCCAGCGTCTCGGATACACACAAGCCGGTGGCGATCAGCGTAATATCCTTGCCTTCCCGCAGCACCACGCCCTTGCCCAGCTCAAATTTGTAATCCGGGTTGTCGTTGATCACCGGCACAGCCAGACGGCCAAACCGCAGATATACCGGGCCGTCATGATCGATGGCAGCCTTCACAGCGGCCTTTGCCTCCACATCATCGGAAGGGTTGATGACAACCATGCCCGGGATGGTGCGCATGAGGGCGATATCCTCGTTGCACTGATGGGTAGCGCCATCCTCGCCCACGGAAATGCCCGCATGGGTAGCGCCGATCTTCACATTCAGGTGGGGATAACCCACGGAGTTGCGGATCTGCTCAAAGGCACGGCCTGCCGCAAACATGGCAAAGGAGCTGACAAACGGGATCTTGCCTGTGGTGGCAAGGCCTGCTGCAATGCCCACCATGTTGCACTCAGCGATGCCGCAGTCGATATGTCTCTCCGGAAATGCTTTCTTGAAAATACCGGTCTTGGTGGCAGCGGCCAGGTCCGCGTCCAGAACGACCAGATTCGGATACTCTGCGCCGTACTGTGCCAGCGCGTTGCCGTAGCTCTCTCTTGTTGCGATTTTCTTTACTTCTGACATAACGCTTCACCAGCCTTTCTCAGTTCTTCCATTGCGATCTCATACTGCTCGTCGTTGGGCGCGGTTCCGTGCCAGGATACCTGATTTTCCATGAAGGAAACGCCCTTGCCCTTGACGGTCTTGGCAATGATGGCCGTGGGCATGCCCTTGGTCTGTCTTGCCTCTGCAAAAGCAGCTGCGATCTGTTTGAAATCATTTCCATCGATGTTGATCACATGGAAATTGAATGCCTCGAACTTCTTGTCAATGGGATACGGGGAGCAGACGTCAGCAATGTTGCCGTCGATCTGCAGGCCGTTGTTGTCCACGATCAGCACCAGGTTGTCCAGTTTTCTGGCGCCTGCGAACATGGCAGCCTCCCATACCTGGCCCTCCTGGATCTCACCGTCGCCCAGCAGGGTATAAGTGCGGTAATCCTCGCCGGACATTTTGGCAGACAGCGCCATACCCACTGCGGCAGACACGCCCTGGCCCAGAGAACCGCTGGACATATCCACGCCCGGAATGTGCTTTCTGTCCGGATGGCCCTGGAGATAAGAGCCTACTTTCCGAAGGGTTTTCAGATCCTCCACCGGGAAAAAGCCTCTGTGTGCCAGCGCAGAATAGTAGCCCGGCGCCGTGTGCCCCTTGGACAGGACAAAACGGTCTCTGCCCTCTTTTTTCGGAGCCTTCGGGTCAATATTCATTTCCTCAAAATACAGATAGGTGAAAATATCCGCTGCGGACAGGGAGCCGCCCGGATGCCCTGATTTTGCACTGTGAACCGCCTCAATGATTCCTTTTCGAACCTCTACGGCAGTTTTCTGAAGTTCCAGTTCATTCATTTTCTCTACCACCTTTTTCATTTTTCAAGTTTTTGCTTATGGTTACAGCTCGGTCCGCCCTTCCAGCGCACGGAGCAATGTGACTTCATCGATATATTCCAGATCGCCGCCCACCGGCACGCCGCTGGCGATCCGCGTCACCTTGATGCCTGTCGGCTTCACCAGCTTGCTGATGTACATGGCCGTCGTCTCCCCCTCCAGACTGGAGTTGGTGGCGATGATGACCTCCTTCACATCCCCCTGGAGACGCTGCATCAGCTCTTTCAGACGGATGTCCGCCGGGCCGACACCAAGAAGCGGAGAGATCGCGCCGTGGAGCACATGATAGACGCCCTCATATTTGCCCGTTTTCTCATAGGCCGCCAGGTCTCTCGTGTTCTCCACCACCATGATGACGCTGTGATCCCGCTTGGGGTTGGCGCAGATCGGACACACCTCCGCGTCCGTCAACGTGCAGCACTCCTTACAGTAGCGGACGTTCTTCTTCGCCTCTAGGATCGAGGACGACAGCTCTTCCACCTGCTCCAGAGGCAGATGAATGAGGTGAAACGCCAGCCGCTGGGCGGATTTGGGGCCGATGCCCGGAAGTCTCGACAGCTGCTCTATTAACTTGCTGATCTGACTGCTGTAGTAATCCATCAGAACGGGAATCCTCCGCCCATACCGCCGGTCAGCTTGGACATGTTGGCCTTGGAAGCCTCCTCCACCTGACGAAGAGCAGAGTTCACAGCTGCCATGACCAGATCCTCCAGCATCTCGATGTCCTCGGGATCAACGACCTCTTCATCCAGAGAAATCTTAGTCACCTCATATTTACCGTTCAGGGTCACCTCAACGGCTCCGCCGCCTGCAGATGCGGTAAACTCCTTCTCTTCCAGCTCTTTCTGCTGCTCCTCCATCTGACGCTGCATGCGCTGTGCCTGTTTCATCAGATTATTCATGTTTCCCGGCATACCGCCGCCCGGAAATCCACCTCTTTTTGCCATATTCTTTTCCTCCTGTTATTTGCTTAATCTTCTATTGTAATGTCCATATTGACGATTTTCTCAATATCTACAAAACTATCCTCAAAACTTCTGCCCTGATCCACCAGCTTGATGTCCAGCTCCACCTGTTTGCCGATCCGGCTCTCGATGGCCTCGATCAGCTCCTGTTTCTGGACATCCCGGTTCACAAAGTCGTAAGCTGTCTCATCCTCAAACACGATCTGCAGCCGGTTTTCCCCGCCCAGGCTCAGCCTTGCGTGCCGCAGGTAATTCTTTGTCATGCCTGACAGATCGCGGATGATGCCCTTCCAGTCTGCCACCACCTGTTTGATATCATCGGGGATGGCCCGGTCCAGCACCGGTTTCGCCTGGGGTTTTACTTCCGCCCGGCTTCCCGCACTGGCCGCAGGCGCCGCTGCCTGCACGACAACGCCCTCCTCCAGCTTCCGCTCCACCTCTGCGATCCGGTCAAATACCGTATCCATGTTGCGCTCCATGGCCGGTCTGCACAGCCGGATAACGGCAATCTCCGCCATGATCCGCTTCTGGGAGGCAAACTTCATCTGTCCTGCCAGCTCAGAGAAAATCCGGATCCACCGCATGAGCGTCTCCGGCTCCACCTGGGCGGCGTCCTCTTTCAGCTGCCGCAGATTTTCTGTGGACATGTCCAGCACATCCTCCATCTGATCGGCGCTCCGCACCAGCAAAAGGTTGCGCAGATACCAGGTAAAATCCGTGACAAACTGCCCCAGCTCCCGGCCCTGGATGACCAGATCGTCCAGCGCCCGGATGCAGCCCGGGATATCGCCCCGCAGCAGTTTTCCAAAGAAATTGCTGAACACCTCGGTGTCCACCGCCCCAAGCACTTCCAGTACATGGTCGTAGGTCAGCTTTTCCCCCAGATAAAAAGCGATACACTGATCCAGCAGGCTTAACGCATCACGCATGGAACCATCCGCCGCCTTGGCCACATAGCGGACCGCCTTTTCCTCGGCTTCTACCTGCTCTTTTTCCAAAAGCTCCATAAGACGGTCGGTGATGGTGTCGATGCCGATGCGCCGAAAATCATATCGCTGGCACCGGGACAGGATCGTCACCGGGATCTTGTGGGCCTCGGTGGTCGCCAGAATGAAAATCACGTATGCCGGCGGCTCCTCCAGCGTTTTCAGCAGGGCGTTGAACGCGCCTATGGAAAGCATATGAACCTCGTCGATGATATAAACCTTATATTTGCCCTCTGCCGGAGAATATGCCACCTCTTCCCGGATCTCACGGATGTTGTCCACGCCGTTGTTGGAGGCCGCATCGATCTCGATGACGTTCATGGACGCCCCGGAGGCGATGGCCCGGCACATCCGGCATTCCCCGCAAGGGCTGCCTTCCACCGGGTGCTCACAGTTCACCGCTTTGGCAAAAATCTTCGCCACCGTGGTCTTTCCCGTGCCTCTCGTCCCGCAGAACAGGTAAGCATGTCCGATACGATCCGCCGCGATCTGGTGTTTCAGGGTCGTCACGATATGATCCTGCCCCTTCACATCCTCAAATTCCGTCGGGCGGAACTTCCGGTACAGTGCTGTATAAGACATGTGCTTCTTCCTTTCTTCCCGCCAAAACCCTAGTCACCAAAGCTGATGCCGATGGTCTTGGCTTCTTTTACAATATCCGAATCCGGCTCAACCATTTTCAGCCGTCCCGCCACTTCCTGCAGCGGTGTCTTGTCGATCTTGTTATTCTTCACGGAAACCATATAGCCAAAGTCGCCGTTCATGATCAGCTCCGCCGCCTTGGCGCCAAGTCTTGTGGACAGCACGCGGTCGTAAGGACATGGACTTCCGCCTCTCTGGGTGTGTCCGGGCACAGTGATGCGCACCTCCACACCGCTTCTCTCCTGAATCTGCTGCGCCAGCTCATAGGAAATGGACGGATATTTGGCAGCCTCCAGTTTTTTCTTATATTCTTTCTTGGAAAGGGCCGCATCCTCCTGGGAAATGGCGCCCTCTGCCACCGCCAGGATGGTAAACCGCTTGCCCGCCTGGTTCCGGCGCTCGATGGCTTCAATGACTTTATCAATATTATAAGGGATCTCAGGGATCAGGATGATATCTGCGCCTCCGGCGATGCCTGCATGCAGCGTCAGCCAGCCCACCTTGTGGCCCATGACCTCCACGATGAATACCCGGCCGTGGGAAGCTGCCGTGGTGTGGATACAGTCAATGGCCGATGTAGCAATGTCCACGGCACTCTGGAAGCCGAAGGTCATGTCTGTTCCCCAGATATCGTTGTCAATGGTCTTGGGCAGGCCCACGATGTTCAGCCCTTCCTCCCGCAGCAGGTTGGCCGTCTTCTGGGTGCCGTTACCGCCCAGGATCACCAGACAGTCCAGGTTCAGCTTGTGGTAGGTGTGCTTCATGGCCTCCACCTTGTCCAGCCCGTTCTCATCTGGCACCCGAATGAGCTTAAACGGCTGTCTGGAGCTTCCCAGAATGGTGCCGCCTTTGGTCAGGATCCCGGAGAAATCCTGTGCCGTCAGCATACGGAAATTGCTGTAGATCAGCCCCTTATATCCATCCAGGAATCCATAGATCTCCACATCATCGGTGTAGGTAAAAAGTCCCTTCACCACGCCTCTCATTGTCGCGTTCAGTGCCTGGCAGTCTCCGCCGCTGGTCAGCATACCAATTCTTTTTCATTCCACAACGCCTCCGTTATCCTTTTCTATATCACTGCATACACATAGTCCCATCTTTATGCTTCAAGCCTAATGATTGATGCCTCCGGATTCTTTGACCCTTAGTATCAATCATTATATAATAATTTCCTCGGGAGGACAAGGCATATTCAAAATTATAAACTTCCCCCTTTTCTTGCTTCTTTTTGTATGGTATAATGCTATTTGAATTGTTTTGGAGATGTATCGAAGTGGTCATAACGAGCTTGACTCGAAATCAAGTTGTCGGGCAACTGGCACGTGGGTTCGAATCCCACCATCTCCGCTTGCAAAGGACACCCGGGTTGATGCCATCCGCATTGACTGAGTGTCCTTTTTCGTTATCCTTCATCTGTAAAAAGTTGTCACCAGGTTGTTGTTCGAGTTTCCCGTCGCGCGTTTTTGCGCCTGTCCTGCACGTTCTGTCGAAATTTGTCTTCATATTCTTCCGTATTTTATCCCTGTAAATACTTGAAAAATCGAGCGTCTTCGCATATAATCTAACTACATTTTTCATTTATTCCATATTTTGGATATGGCCAGAAGAAGGTGCATTGTCGGAACGGACAATGTATCTTTTTTTCGTTTCGGCCGGATTCGACAAAAATTTACAATCTACGAGCAAAGGATGATGTAATGAAAATGCGTACACACAAGTATCGAACCCGCATGATTTTCTGCTGTGCTGCAGTCCTGCTGGCCACGGCACTGACCGGCTGCGCAGAACCCCGGGAAGTCAAAACAGCTCCGGACAGCGACACGCCCGCCATCATTGTCGGCAGTGACAATTATCCGCCGTATAACTATGAGGATGCCGATGGCAAGCCCGCCGGGATTGACGTGGATCTGGCCACAGAGGCATTCCGCCGCATGGGCTACCGGGCGGTCTTTACCACCATCGACTGGGAATCGAAAAAAAAGAGCTGGTGGAAGCCGGCACCATCGACTGTATCTGGGGCAGCTTCTCCATCGACGGCCGGGAAGAGCAGTACCGCTGGACAGAACCGTATATGTACAGCCGTCAGGTGGTGGCTGTCCGGGAAGACAGCCCGATCTGCAGCCTTGCCGATCTGGAAGGGGCGCGGATCGCTGTCCAGTCTACCACCAAACCGGAAGAAATCTTCCTGTCCCACACCGACCAGCGGATTCCGGCACTGGAGGAGGTCTTTTCCCTTCAAAATCGGGAACTGATTTATCCGTATCTGAGCAAAGGCTATGTGGATGCCATCGCCGCCCACGAAATAGCGCTTTTACAGTGCATGGCCGACTATGACCTGCGCTACCGGATTCTGGACGAACCGCTTCTGACGGTGGGCCTGGGTGTTGCATTCGCCCGGTCGGATGAGCGCGGGCTGGAAAAGACACTGTCCCAAACCTTTGAAGCGATGCGCGCTGATGGCACCATGGCGCAGATCATCGGCAAGTATCTGGATCATCCGCAGAAATTCATGGAGGTGGACGCACATGCAGATTAAAAAACCCGGAATTCCGGCTGCCAAACGCCATATTCTTGCACATCTTCTGCTGGGCATCCTCCTGATCACAGGCATCACCTTTACCGCCGCGCGGGCCGACCTGGTATCCACCCAGCGATCCCTGTCCGCAACCACCAGCTACGTCAAGGAACAGTGCAACCGCTATGCCCGCATCGGACTTGCCTCAGAGACCAAAAGCCTCATGCGGATCATGGAAAGCTGCAAACAGATTTCTTATCATCTGAAAGAAGCCAACGGTCTCTGTACAGACAGCGCCATGGAAGGGTATGCCCGAAGCAGCTATGTTTCCGGCATTTTTCTGCTGGATGCAAAGGGGCAGGTAGCCTCACAGTACCATGCCGAAGAGCCCGCGTCGGATCTGCTCCTGGATGCCCTCGCTTCTCCGGCCCTTCTGGATACCGCCGTCTGGCCGGAAAAAACGGTATGCCGTCCGCCTGCATTGCCCGGACGGAAGTGAGATTGATCTGGCTGCCACGGCCCGGCAGGATGCCAGCGGCATTGTTGTCGCCTACTATCATACCCCACTGGAATACATAGACGCTTTCAATCTCTCCATTGCGTCGCTGCTGTCCGGCTACAGCACGGAAAATGACGGCACCATCGTCGTCAGCAGCGGAGATACCATCGTTGCCAGCAATAACCCAACGCTCATCGGCCACAGTGCCAGTGACATTCCCATCCTGCGCAAAATCAGAACCATGCCGGAGGAAAACAAACTGGCCCACACCCGGCAGACCCCCAGTTCTCTTTCTCAGTATTTTGGGTTAATGGAACGGAGCCGGGATTTCTATGTCTACAGCTTTCTGCCGGAGCACAGTGTTTTTTCCAACACCCCGCAAATTTTCCTCTACTCGCTCATCGGCTATATCATTCTCTTTGCCGGTATCAGTGCCCTTCGCTGGAAAATGGCCCAGCGCTACCGGGAAGAGCAGATCCAGGCACAGCAGGAATACGCCGCACAGCTGAAGGATACCAACGAACAGTTAAGCATTGCTGTCGCGCAGGCTGACCGGGCCAACGCAGCCAAGACCAGCTTTCTCTCCCGGATGAGCCATGACATCCGCACGCCCCTCAACGGCATCATCGGTCTGCTGGAGATCGACGCCGCCCACCCGGAGGACACGCACCTGGTCAACACCAACCGGGAAAAGATGCGGGTGGCGGCCAGCCATCTGCTTTCCCTCATCAACGACATTTTGCAGATGAGCAAGCTGGAAAGCGGAGAGATCACCCTGGCCCGCGAAGCGCTGGATCTGAACCGTCTGTCCGTGGAGGTGCTGACCATTATCGAACAGCGGGCCGCCGAATCCGGCATCACCATGACCTACGATCCCCATTCCGATCCGGTCACTTTTCCGTGGGTATACGGAAGTCCGCTGCATCTGCGGCAGATTTTTCTCAATATTTATACCAACTGCATCAAATACAACAAAATCGGCGGCTCCATCTCCACGCTCTTTACCTGTGTCAACACCGCTGACACGCAGGTCACCTACCGCTGGACGATCACTGATACGGGAATCGGCATGAGCGAAGCGTTCCTGAAGCATATTTTTGACCCCTTTGCCCAGGAGCGGGCCGATGCCCGAAGCATCCACCATGGCACCGGGCTTGGCATGACCATTGTCAAAGGGCTGATCGAGCAGATGCACGGCACCATCGAGGTCCGCAGTCAGGAACAGGTGGGCTCCACCTTTATCATCACGATTCCCTTTGAGATCGCAGAGCAGGCGACGCCTGCGGAACCGACCACTCCCAGCACCGTATCCACCGGCATTCAGGGACTTTCCCTGCTGCTTGCCGAGGACAATGCGCTGAACGCGGAGATCGCGCAGATCCTCCTGACCGATGCGGGCGCCTCTGTCACCACCGTAAGCAACGGCGAACAGGCAGTAGAACAGTTCCGCACAAACCCGCCCGGCACCTTCGATGCCATCCTGATGGATGTGATGATGCCGGTGATGGACGGCCTCACCGCCACCGGGCAGATCCGCGCTCTTGGACGTTTCGACGCCCGGACCATCCCTATCATCGCCATGACAGCCAACGCTTTCGCAGAGGACGCCCGGAAGTGCCTGGAAGCCGGGATGAATGCCCATCTGGCCAAGCCGCTGGAGATCGACAAGGTCATTGCCGTCATTTCCCGGTGCACCCGCAATACACGTACCTAGCCGACAAACGCACATGACAGTTCCCGTGCTTTTCCCCGCATGACATCCGGAAGAATTGTCCGGGTTTTCGGTTGACGCTTTTTCGTACAAACTATATAATGATGCCAGGGGCAAAAGTCTGTATCCATGTGAGCTTGCTCACTAGTGGATACAAGACCTTGAGCCCCGCCCCGATATGAGCATAAAAGCAGGATGCAATCCTGCGATATGCGAATATCAGCGCGGATTGCGAAAGTGCAGGGCACGAAGCAATCTGCAGGCATCATGTATGCCCTGACTTGCAAGCAGACTGTGACATATCCCAACAGTGTATGTTTCGTGCCGACCAGAGCAGAAAATGGATTGCGATAATTATTATAATAATAAGGAGATTACGTGTATGAAAAAAGTAATTTTAACCGGAGACCGCCCCACCGGCCACCTGCATGTGGGCCACTATGTGGGTTCTCTGGCAGAGAGAGTAAAGCTTCAGAATTCCGGATTATATGACGAAGTATATATTATGATCGCAGACGCCCAGGCGCTGACGGATAACGCCGAGCATCCGGAGAAGGTGCGCCAGAACATTCTGCAGGTTGCACTGGATTACCTGGCCTGCGGCATTGATCCTGAGAAATCCACGATCTTTATTCAGTCCATGGTACCGGAGCTGACAGAGCTTACCTTCTATTATATGAATCTGGTAACCGTTTCCCGTGTACAGCGCAATCCTACGGTGAAATCCGAGATCCAGCAGCGCGGTTTTGAGACGAGCATCCCGGTGGGCTTCTTCTGCTATCCCATCAGCCAGGCAGCGGACATCACTGCTTTCGGCGCCACCACCGTTCCTGTGGGCGAGGATCAGATGCCCATGCTGGAGCAGTGCAAGGAGATCGTGCACAAGTTCAACAGTGTATACGGCGATACGCTTGTGGATCCGCAGATCCTGCTGCCGTCCAACAAGGCATGCCTGCGTCTGCCCGGCATCGACGGCAAGGCAAAGATGAGCAAATCTCTGGGCAACTGCATTTACCTGTCCGACGAGTCAGAAGATGTGCGCAAGAAGATCATGTCCATGTTCACAGACCCGAACCATCTGCGCGTGGAAGATCCCGGCCAGGTGGAGGGCAACCCGGTATTCACTTATCTGGATGCATTCTGCCGTCCTGAGCACTTTGCAGAATTCCTGCCGGACTATGCAAATCTGGACGAGCTGAAAGCACATTATCAGCGCGGCGGTCTGGGCGATGTGAAGGTGAAGAAGTTCCTGAACAACGTCATGCAGGCAGAACTGGCACCCATCCGCGAGCGCCGGAAGATGTGGGAACAGCGCCCGAACGATGTGTATGATATCTTACGGGAAGGCAGCCGCGTGGCAGAGGCCAAGGCCGCCGAGACGCTCCGCAATGTCCGGGCATCCATGAAGATCAACTACTTCGAGGATAACAACCTTTTAAAGTAAAAGCAGGCGATACCTGATTGGTGATATATACCTGAAATTTTAAAAGCAAATATGCTGTAAGAAAAGGTGCTGCAGCATGATCCCCACGGATCGTGTTACAGCACCTTCTTATTTTTTATTCTCGTTTTCCCTGCACGCGTCTGATGGTCGCATCCCATCGGACCTGCATCTGCATTTCCCCTAGCATTTTTGCCTTATACTATCTTTATTCCTGCGGCAGCATCATGCCCGGCGTCGGTGTGGGCGGAAGACCAATCTCCTCGTCTTTCTTCACCTGCTCCAGAATGAACTCGATGAATGCTTTCACGGCAGGGGTCATGTAGCGATCCTTCTTGTATACCAGATACTGGTTACGCATGGGCGGATTCTTGCGGAACCGCAGCACCGATACCTTATTGACAAGAAGGGACGGGCTGTCCGGAATCGCGGCAACGCCCAGCCCGGAGGAAACCAGACCGATGAGTGTGTGATCGTCATGGGACTCGAATGCGATCTTCGGCTTAAATCCGGCCTCCGCACACATTTTGTTGAACACATAGTTGGTTCCCGTGTTGGAACTGGAATTGATGATGAAGTTCTCATCCTTTAATGTCGTCAGATCATCGATATATTCCGTTCCTGCCAGACGGCAGCGGGGCGGCACGATGAGGATCACCTCTTCCACCTGGATCCTGTGCTTCACGATACCGGCATATTTTTTCTCCGTATCATCATAGTCGCCGCAAAGACCCACATCCGCGGTTCCCTCAGCGATCTGTTTCAGAATCGTACTTGTTGCCTCATAGCGCATGGAAAAATCTGTGTCGGGATATTTTCTGCGGTATTTTCGAATGATATTTGGCAGATACTCCGCACACATGGTGTATGTAGCTGAGACGGAAATGCTTCCGCTCTTCAGGTCGATCATATCATGGATCTTGCGCACACCGCCGTTGAGCTCCTCGGCTGCGCCGGACACGTTCTCATAAAAAGATTCTCCGTATACGGTGAGCTTGATGTTGCGCCCCTTCTTCTCGAACAGCGGCGCTCCCAGCTCCGACTCCAGATTATTGATCGCCTTCGTAAGTGCTGACTGCGTGATAAACAACAGTTCTGATGCCCGTGTGAAGTTTCCCGTATCGGCCGCCACCAGAAAATACATCAGATGCTGCCAGTTGAGAAACATCAGGTCCTTCCATTCAAAATTTGTCATTTCAATCACCCTCTAACTCCTTCTGAAACTATAAATACCCTGTCCTTATTTTACATGGAGAATGGAAATTTGTAAACGAGGAAAATTTTTCCCGGTTCAAAAGAATTTTAGTAATTTGTATTTCCCCATGGACCGTGCTATTATTCAGTTACAAGGTGAAGCGAGGAAAGGAACCGATACCCAAAATCTTCCTTCTAAAGTACCCATTTAAGGCATGCTAATCCTGAGTTTGCCTGTTATTGTTTGTTATTGTTAAGTTTAATAAAAAACGGTTCCTGAAATCCCTTACCTCACATCGTAATAATAAGCCCAAACGAAAAGGCATCTGCGAGTACGCAGGTGCCTTTTCGTTGCTGTCCATGTGAGTTGATCCTGTAAATCAACAGAAACCAATCCTATACTTCCGCAGTTCGTCTGCGTTCTGTATATAAAAAAATCGAAAGACTGCCTTCACAGCTCTCGATTTACTTTCATAGCTTTATTTTCTTCTAGCTTCTTTCACGCACGAACCCGCGCTATTCTTTATTTATTCGCTCACGAACTCGCGCTATCGCGCTTTATCGCCTGCTGACGCAGGCTGTTCGCTCACTAATCATGCAAGAAAAGTAAATGCCGTCTTCGACGTCGCTTCCTTTTCTTCTGCGCTGATTAAAATCCGTACGTCCTGCTTTGAACCTGTTACACAGACGTTACCCTGACAGTTAACTCGGCCCAGGCACCCTCACGTCACATGAGAGGTTCCGCTTAGTGCTGCTCCATTCCTGACCTGACACGATTCACGGATTCCCATTGCGTAAGACCCAAACGTCAATATCACTTATCAGGGGCAGCTCTGCATAAATCAGCCCGCGGCAGGACATCACCCCAGCTGTAGCGGATTGCTGGTACAGGGTGCCGCTAACTCCCCGGCTGTACGGAAACTTTATGACTTGGTCTTGACGCAGATATTTTCTGCGTGCAGTTTAGTATAGCGTGTTTTCCCAGTTTTGTCAAACAGATTCCTGCCGACCGTCCACAGTCTGTTGCGCCTCTGTCTCCGGCAGCGTAGCCTGCGGATTCTGTATATCAAATTCCAGCGATTTCTGTCCCTGCTGGGCGGCCTCTGCCTCCCGTTTCTGGCGCTTTTCTTCCCTGTTGCGCACCCGCAGCTCGGCGAAGAACTGTTTCAGCATCTGGCTGCACTCTTCTTCCATGACGCCCCGGGTGATGTCCACCTGATGATTGAACTGCTTCATCTGTAAAATATTCAAGATGGAGCCCGCGCATCCCGCTTTGGGGTTCATGCAGCCAATGACCACTTCCTTCATCCGGGACTGGACAATGGCCCCGGCACACATCTGGCACGGCTCCAGCGTCACATACATGGTGCAGTCCTCCAGCCGCCAATCTCCCATAACCTTGCTGGCCCGGCGGATCGCTGTGATCTCCGCATGGCAGAGTGTATTTTTATCTGTATTGCGGCGGTTGTACCCCCTGCCGATGATCTTTCCATCGTAAACGATCACACAGCCGATGGGCACCTCCCCCAGCCGATAAGCCCGTTTTGCCTGGGCGATGGCCGCTTTCATGTACTTCTTTGCTTCCTCCATGTATGGTTATTCCTCCATTTTTCTCAACCAGTACCCCATATTTTCCACGTTGCCGTATGCGTCCACCGTTTTCCGAAACTCCGGGAACCCGAACAGCGACGCCATCAGCTTTTCCTGAATATAAAATTCTCCCGGCACCCCCAGGATCAGCATGCCGTCCCCAGCCTCTGTCCCCAGTAAAATATGCCCGTAATTATAAAATCCATGCAGTAAAAAGCTGTTGTTCACCAGATATTTTCCGTTATCCTGGAACGTCAGCAGATCCTTCGGTTCCAGAAAAATATACTCTCCGCCGTCCTGCTCCCCGAAGGGATGCAGCCGTTCCCGGCCCTTTCGAAGCTTCTCCCACAGCGTTTCCAGTGCCTGGGCTTCCAGGCGAGAAGGATCTGTAGCGGCGTGTGCCGGATCTGATGGCAAATCGGCTGTCGGCACTTCCTGCATTGAATCACTTACCTGTATCACAGATTCTGGCTGCGTGCAATGCGGTTCCTGACTCGACGTCATATACTGGGACGAACCCAGTTCATCCGCCACATCAGCATTTGTCATTCTCACTGACTTCGCGTGATGTTCCATCTGCACGTCTCGCTCGAACTTTGTTTTATCTGTCATTCGGTTTTGCTCCGCAGATTCACTGTTTCCAGCCGTCTCCTGAACAGGCTTCGCTGTTCTTTCCGTCGGCGCTGCCTCGTCTGCCTGCCCCGTCTCATGAAATACCAGCTGTTCCAGCGACACGGCCTCGTCGTCCCACCGGGTCGCAAACAGGTGATCCTTCTCCGACAGGATGATGAGCCCTGCCATTTGTCCCAAATCCAGGCCGGACTGCATGATATTTTCCGTCTCGGTCACCAGCTTCATCTGTGCGCTGCCGGAACGGATTACCGCCTCTCCCAGAAGGATGCCCCGCATTTTCCCGTCTTTCCGGTAAAAAATATAGAATTTGCAGGCATTTCCTTCCGCCACCCAGGCGCCCTTGATCTGAATCTGGATGCGGCACTCCCCGTTCCGGGATTCCACCTTCGTAAATCCGACATTTTTGACGCGTTTTCCCTGATTGTACAGATATATGTATGCCACCAGGCGTCTGTAGTCTGACATATCCGGCTCCTTAAAATATTTTCTATCCTATTTCTATTCGGATTCCTTATTTTAAGAACCGGTTTCTCAGTAATTCTATTATCTTGTTCAGCGTACTTTTCAACTGCTGTTCTTGTTTCCGTTAAATATTCTACGCCTCTTCCACCAGAAGATTGGACAGCTGCGCAAACTGCTCCAGTGTCAGCACTTCCCCGCGCACAGTGGGGGACAGCCCCATCTGCTCCAGTGCTGCCAGCACCGCCTCACGTGTGGCATGCACTTCCGGGGAATTGTTCAGCCCGTTGACCAGCGTTTTCCGGCGCTGGTTGAAGGAAGCGCGAACAAGACGGAACATCTTTTTCTCATCGTCCACCTGCACCGGCGGCTGGGCATAGCGGGTCAGGCGGATCACCGCAGACCCTACCTTGGGCCGGGGCATGAAACAGTTGGGCGGCACATTGGCCACGATGTAGGGCTGGGCATAATACTGCACCGCCAGAGAAAGAGCGCCGTAATCCTTCGTGCCGGGGCCCACCTGCATCCGGTCAGCCACCTCTTTCTGCACCATGATGGTGATGCTGTCCAGCGGCACATGGCTCTCAAACAGCCCCATGATGATGGGTGTCGTAATATAATAGGGAAGGTTTGCCACCACCTTGATGGGGCGGCCGCCGTTCTTCTCCTGTGCCAGACGGCAGATATCCACCTTCAGAATGTCCTCGTTGATGACGTTCACGTTGTCGTAGCCGGACAGCGTGTCCTTCAGGATCGGAATGAGGTTCCGGTCGATCTCCACCGCCGTCACTTCCCGGGCAGCCTCGGCCAGATACTGGGTCATGGTACCGATGCCCGGCCCGATCTCCAGCACAAAATCTTCCTTTGTAATGTTGGCGGACTGGATGATCTTCTCCAGTACATGGGTATCGATCAGAAAGTTTTGTCCGAACTTTTTCTGAAACATGAACTGGTATTTATTCAAAACTTCTATCGTATTTTTCGGATTGCCAAGTGTCGGCGCCATGTTACGCTCTCCCTTCCAGAAACAGTTTTTTCGCGTTGCGGTTCGTTGTCTCAATGACCTCCTCTGCCGTGATCCCTTTGATCTGTGCGATCTCCTGGGCCACATACGGCAGGTTCAGAGAGGAATTCCGTTTTCCCCGGTTGGGCACCGGCGCCAGATACGGCGAATCCGTCTCCAGCAAAATGGAGGACAGGGGCACCGCCTCCGCTGTCTCCTTTAATTTCCGGGCATTCTTAAACGTCACCACGCCGCCGATCCCGATATAATAACCCATTTTCACATATTCCAGCGCCATTTCCTTCGAATAGGAATAGCAGTGGATGACACCACCGGTGGTATGGGCATGATGCTGGCTGATAAGCTCGAACGTCTCCTGGGCGGCCTCCCGGCTGTGGATGATGACCGGCAGCTTCGTCTCCACCGCCAGCTCCATCTGCCGCACAAACCATTCCCGCTGCTGCTGTCTGGGCGCGGTGTCCCAGTAATAATCCAGGCCGATCTCCCCCACTGCCACAGCCTTCGGGTGGGCACACTGCTCCCGCAGCCACTGAAAATTCTCCTCATTCAGCTCTCCCACACCGTCCGGGTGAACGCCCACAGCCGCATAGATGAACGGATAGCGCTCCGCCAGGGCAATGCTCCTTCCCGTGGACGCCAGATCTGCCCCAACGTTGATAATATATTCAATTCCATTTTCCTGCATACCGGCAAGAAGCGTCTCCCTGTCCCCGTCAAATGCCTCATCGTCATAATGCGCATGGCTTTCAAAAATCATCGGTTTTCCTCCAAATCGCGATTTACCGCTGTTACTAGTGTATGCGATAGCAGGGTAAAATGCAAGGGGCATGAAAAAAATCCGGAAACTGTTTGACTTTTGTCCACCTATTGATTATACTTTATCAATAGGTAAGGGAGTAGTTAGCACCTCCGGTGTAACAGGGTCAACATTCTGACGGCGGCCGTCTGGCTCTGTTCATGGCGATTTTATCGGCTATAACGAGACTTATCTACAGTTTTTCTGTAGATAAGTCTCGTTTTTTATGTTACCTTAATGAATTTTTAAGAAAATTCCACTACTTATTAAGAAAGGAAATGGGTATAATGGGTTTAACAGAGTTATTTATTCTGGCAGTAGGTCTGTCAATGGATGCATTTGCAGTTGCAGTCTGTAAAGGGCTCGCCATGCAGAAGATGAACTGGCGTCACGCCATCATCATCGGTCTGTATTTTGGGGGATTTCAGGCTGCCATGCCTTCGCTTGGCTACATTCTGGGCATAGGATTTCAAAGCTACATTCAGGCGGTCGATCACTGGATCGCATTTGTTCTTCTCACCTTTATCGGTCTGAACATGGTACGCGAATCCAGAGACCGGGAGGCGGAACATGCGGATCCGTCCGTCGGCTTTCAAGTCATGGTGATCCTTGCCATCGCTACCAGCATAGATGCTCTTGCAGTAGGCGTTACCTTTGCTTTCCTGCAGGTCGACATTGTTCCCGCCGTCTGTTTCATCGGAACTGTGACATTTCTTCTGTCCGTGATCGGCGTCAAGGTCGGCAATGTATTCGGCACCCGGTATAAGTCCCGCGCAGAACTGGCGGGCGGACTGATCCTCATCGCCATCGGTGTCAGGATTCTGCTGGAACATCTGGGATTTCCCGCCTGACTGTACAGTAACAGATACAGCTTTTACAATTCAAAGGAATGATGAGTATGAATTTATTCAACAAACGTAAATGGCTCGCTCTGCTTCTTTCCATATTCGTACTCGCCAGCGCCGTATATTTAAGCGGCTGCACCTCGAAGGATACGGACACCTCATCCACCCGGGACAGCTCGCTGGTTATCAACGCCCTCGGGGACAGTATCACCTATGGAAGCGGAACGGATGATTCCGGCAACGTGTATGTGAATCAGGTTGCCAAAGTTCTTGGCGCAGACAAGGTAAATAATTACGGATTACCCAGCTCTCCGATTTCGGATACTGTCAACCCGGCGCTTTCTGAGGAAGAGAACGAGAATCTTTCTTTCCTCTCCCGTGCTCCCAAGATGGAAAAGGATGCAGACATCATCTTCGTATTCGGTGGCGTCAACGACTATTCGCTGAATGTTCCCATGGGAGATGACGATGACGATTCTGCCGAGACCTTCTCCGGTTCCCTGAACCTGCTGTTCAGCGGGCTGGAACACGATTATCCGACGAGTAAGATTATCGCGCTGACACCGCTGAAGCGGTACGATCAGACCGGTGCCAACGACGAAGGATATGAACTGGAAGACTATGCGAACCAGATCAACACCATTGCAGACAAATATCCCCAGGTAGATTCCATCGATCTCTACCATGCGGATGAACTGGATTTCACCCACGGGGATGACAAGGATTATCTGGTGGACGGCCTGCATCCCAACGATGAAGGGCAGACGAAGATCGCCGATTACGTCACCGCCTCCCTGGCATCCATCAGGGGCATTCCCATTATCCGCCGCAACTGGCTGAAATTAAAGTTCCGCAATTTTCTGGCTGCCGCATTTTAAACACAGCCATCCCACCACAACAAAGAACCCTCTTGCATCGCCTGTTATGACGGATGCAAAAGGGTTCTTTTTATTCACATGCTATTTTAAGTCAATTCTTTTTTAGCAGATCTCTGCGCCGGCAGGCATCTTCTTCTCCGGTGCCATGATACTTAAATTACCCTCTGCATCTTCTGCACAGAGAATCATTCCCTCAGATACCACGCCTGCCAGGGTGGCCGGTTTCAGGTTCACCAGAACCATCACCTTCTTGCCCACCATCTCTTCCGGTGTGTAGTATTTGCGGATACCGGACACGATCTGTTTCACCTGGCTGCCGATCTTTACCTGAGAGCACAGCAGCTTCTTGGACTTCTTCACTGCCTCACAGGAAATGATCTCGCCTACCTGGAACTGTAATTTGGAGAAATCGTCGTACTCGATCTCCGCCTTAGGCTCGATGTCGATGACGGGCGCCTCTTCTTTTTCCTCAGCCTTTTCCTCGGCTGCACCGGAAGCTGCCTGCTGCGCTGCTTTCAGCGCCTCCACCTTTTCCAGCACGTCCTTGATGTCCAGACGGGCAAAGAGGATCTCCGGCTTGTCGGTGACTTTCGTGCCGTTCTCATACAGGCCGAAAGTGTCCATAGAATCCAGGCTTCTCTTCTTGCCGTTGATCTGGGCAAGGATCCGCTCGGAGGTCTCCGGCATAAACGCATACAGCAGGGAAGCGCCGATGGAAATGCTCTCTACCAGGTTGTAAAGCACGGTTTCCAGACGTTCCTTCTTATCCTCTTCTTTGGCCAGTGCCCAAGGCATCGTCTCGTCGATATATTTATTGCAGCGCTTGAACAGCGTAAAGATCTCGGAAATAGCATCTGCCACCCGCAGCTCTTCCATGCGTTCTGCAGCCTTCTTCGGTGCCGCCAGCACAACACTTTTGAGCTCCTCATCCACCGGCTCGTTCACACCGGCATTGCGCACCACGCCGTCAAAATATTTGTTGGACATGGAAATGGTACGGTTTACCAGATTTCCAAGGGTGTTGGCCAGGTCGGAGTTCATCCGCTCTACCATCAGTTCCCAGGTGATGACGCCGTCATTCTCGAAAGGCATCTCATGCAGCACAAAATAGCGAACCGCATCCACGCCGAACATATCCACCAGATCATCCGCATAGATGACATTTCCCTTGGATTTGCTCATCTTGCCATCGCCCTGCAGCAGCCACGGATGTCCGAATACCTGCTTGGGCAGCGGCAGATCCAGCGCCATGAGGAAAATCGGCCAGTAGATCGTATGGAAACGAATGATGTCCTTGCCGATCAGGTGCAGATCTGCGGGCCAGTCCTTCTTAAACTGCTCGGTACTGTCTCCGTCGCAGTCGTAACCGATACCGGTGATGTAGTTGGTCAGGGCGTCCAGCCATACATACACCACATGCTTCGGATCAAAGTCCACCGGAATGCCCCAGGTAAAGGACGTTCTGGATACGCACAGATCCTGCAGGCCCGGCAGAAGGAAGTTGTTCATCATCTCATTTTTGCGTGCCACCGGCTGGATAAACTCCGGATGGGTGTTGATGTGCTCGATGAGGCGGTCTGCGTACTTGCTCATGCGGAAGAAATAAGCCTCTTCCCGCGCAGGCTGTACCTCTCTGCCGCAGTCCGGGCATTTACCGTCCACCAGCTGAGATTCTGTGAAAAAGGACTCGCAGGGCGTACAGTACAGCCCCTCATAATACCCCTTGTAAATATCGCCTTTGTCGTACAGTTTTTTGAAGATCTTCTGTACCTGTTTCTCATGATAATCGTCCGTGGTGCGGATGAATTTATCATAGGAAGTATTCATCAGATCCCAGATCCGCTTGATCTCGCCTGCCGCATCATCCACAAACTGCTTGGGTGTCACGCCTGCGGCCTCTGCCTTCAGCTCGATCTTCTGGCCGTGCTCGTCGGTTCCTGTCTGGAAAAATACGTCATAACCCTGCTCTCTCTTGAATCTGGCAATGCTGTCTGCCAACACAATCTCGTAGGTATTGCCAATGTGCGGCTTGCCGGACGCATAGGCAATGGCGGTGGTCATATAAAACTTCTTCTTATCCATGTTCATCTCTCCTCTTCTTCCTCATTCACAGGAATCCACTTCCCATGAAATAAAAAACCGCCTTCTTTTCAGAAGACGGGCATATACCGTGGTACCACTTCTTTTCATCCTTTTCTCACGAAAAAGACCTCAGCAGCGATCTGCGGACATTCTGGAACGGAATTTCCTGTCATACGAAAAATGTCTCCCGCAAATCTCTCTCCGCTGTAACGGGCGGTCCCTGTCGCAGCCTTACCCTTCTAAAAATAGAATTGCTCGGTGCGCCGCTCCGAAGCCATGTTCAGCAATCGGCCGTTCATCCCCTCACAGCCAGGCGTCCGCCCGGGGGATCTCTCTGAAAAACAGCCTGCAAAGCTTACTCTCTTCTTCCCTGCGTTTCCTTATTGTATATATGAGAAAGCCTATCACAAAGCACATCCCATTGTCAAGGGTTCGCAAAATCTTTCCCAGCTCTTTCTCGACTAGCTCTTACCAGTTCACTCGCGCCAAGAATATTCAGGTGAACTGGTACATATATATTTTTCCAAAGATTGCTTTAAGGAGCCCTATGCGAAAAAAGGTTCTTCTCCCTGTAATGGGACTGGCGCTGGCTGCCACTGTTCTCTGCCTGTTCTTTGCCCGCCCGGCAAACCTCTCTTCTTTTCATTTTCTTTCTTTTTCGACAAATATCGACGACGCAGACGCCTCCGCAGCGCTTTCCGCTCTCACGGACCGGTATTTTCAGGAAAAAGCTTCCTCCTCCACGCTGAATCTGCACTATACACTGGCCGATCCCGAAAGCTACGGCATTGCCAGGCAGCCTGTGCATCTGGGGATGATTTCCGCCGCTCTTCCGGAGGAAGAACGGATCCGCACAGAAAACACACTGGCCGCTCTTCATGGGATTGACCGCTCTGCCCTGAACGAATCGGAGAAATTTACCTGGGATGTGCTGGAGGACGCGCTGCAGGAAGAAATGGAGAGCTACGACTGGTACTTCTACGAAGAACCGCTCAGCCCCACCCTGGGAGTACAGGCACAGCTTCCCATTCTGCTGGCCGAGTATGCCTTTTACACAGAGCAGGATGTGACCGACTATCTGGAACTGCTCTCCCAGGTGGGGGACTACTTCGATTCTCTTGTGGCTTTTGAGCAGGAAAAAGCGGCCCGGGGGCTGTTCCTGTCGGATGCGGTGGCCGACGCTGTCATCGACCAGTGTATTGATTTCATCGAGGGACGGCAGGACTCCTATCTGCAGGTGCTGTTTGAGGAAAAGCTGGCTGCCCTTTCGGATGTTCCCGAAGCCAGAAAACAGCTGTACCTGGCGCAGCACACCCGGCTTTTGGAGCACACGGTTTTCCCGGCATACGAGCAGCTGGTGAACAGTCTGTGTGCCCTGAAAGGCAGTGGTGTCAACGACAAGGGGCTGTGCTATTTTTCGGAAGGCAGCGACTACTACCGATATCTGGTGCAAGCCGTCACCGGTTCGGAGAAAAGCCCGGCCCAGCTGCAGGCACTGCTGGATGAAAAACGTCAGGCCTACACCACAGAAATCCAGTCTCTTGCCGCAGCACACCCGGCGCTTTTGGCTTCTCTGGATCTTTCCCTGGACACCGGCACGCCGGAGCACACGCTGGAGACACTGCAACAGGCCATCAGCCGGGATTTTCCGACGCTTTCCAACATTTCCTACACGGTGCGGGACGTTCCCGCTTCCCTGCAGGCCACTTCCAGCCCGGCCTTTTACCTGACGCCACCCATCGACCGGCTGACGGACAATGTGATCTACATCAATCCCCGGGAAAATTATGAAGGACTGGATCTGTTCACCGTGCTGGCCCACGAGGGCTACCCGGGGCATCTGTATCAGACCGTATACAGCAGCACCCACTGCGCCAACCCGCTGCAGGGCATCCTGAGCTACGGCGGCTACACGGAAGGCTGGGCCACCTACGCCGAGCTGTACTCCTATGGCATCTGCAGGATGGAAGAACCCGCGGCCCGGCTGCTCATGCTGAACAAGGCCTGGGCACTGAACCTGTACAGCACCATCGATCTGGGTATCCACTATTACGGGTGGAGCGAATACGACACCTATCTTTTCCTGAACAGCTGCGGCATCACCGATGCGGCCACGGCCCGGGAGGTTTTCCTGGCCATCGTGGAAGATCCGGCCAACTATCTAAAATACTACGTGGGCTATCTGGAATTTGACGCACTAAAAGAACGGGCCCGGGCAGCACTGGGATCCAACTTCCGTCTGTACGACTTCCATGAATACCTGCTGTCCCTGGGACCCGCTCCGTTTTCTCTGTTAGAGAAGAAAATCGATGAATTCATTGCCAACCAGGATTGAACATTATTCAACACTGTCACTATATCATGATTCGCACGTTTCGTGCTTGACGCTGCTTCCAGCCTCCGAACAGGAATCAGAATTTCCGAAAAAATTCACTTAAGTTGGTAAGCGCCTTTGCCAGAACCACCTGCTCCTCCGGGGAAAGCTGCCCGATGACGGCATCCACCATGTCCCGGTGAAATTTTTCATGGTGATAGTAGGCCTTCTCCCCCTTTTCCGTCAGGGATAAGAGCACCACCCGCCGATCCGCCTCGCTGCGCACCCGGTCTACATACCCTTTTTTCACAAGGGCATTCACCGCAATGGTCAGGGTGCCCACTGTCACGGAGAGGCTTTTGGCCACGGAGGACATGTTGCGCGGCTCCTCGATACCGATCGCTTCTATTATATGCATATCGTTGTTGGTGATGTCACGGAACTGTTCCGTGATGATCGCCTTCTGCTCCTGATCCATGATCTCCCGAAACAGCCGGACAAGCACATCATTGATGGTCTGGTAAGTATCCACGGCGCCCTCCTTACTTCATTTCTTCATTACTCTTTATACTCTGGCATTGACTTTCCACTATTGTACAAAGTTCCTTCTTTATTCTGTCGCTGCTCTGCTCGGTATACATTCAGGCCCGCACTACTTATTTTCAGCGAGTTTTTTCGTGCAGGCGATAGCCAGCGCGCCCGGCCCGATGTGACAGGAGACGCTCAAAGACAGCGGATCCATCACGATCTCGTGGTTCGGATACAGTGCCTGCAGCTCTGCCTTGAACGCCTCCGCCTCTGTGCGGTCGGTGCCGCTGTATGCCACCTGGATCCACATTTCCTCTGCCTGCTCATCCGTGTGGAACCGGTCTTTGAAATCAGCCTGCATGGCATGAAGCATGGTCGCCTTGGCCTGTTTCATCGTCCGCGCCTTGGAAAAAGCATCCAGCTTTTCTCCCTGGATCTGCAGCACCGGTTTGATCCGAAGCAGGGTGCCGAGAGCTGCCGCTGCCGGTGTGATCCGACCGCCCTTTTTCAGATATTTCAACGTATCCACGGTGATGTAAATGCTGGAATCAAATTTCGTACGCTCCAGATATTCCCGGATCTCTGCCGCGCTCTTTCCCCGCTCAGCCAGTGTCTTCGCGTCCAGCACTGCCTGCCGCTGGGTGACGGAAATCCGCTGGTTGTTCACCACCTGCACCTTGCCGTCAAAATCCTGGGCCAGCATGATGGCCGTCTCACAGGAGCCGCTTAAGCCGCTGGACATGGGAATGTGCACGATCTCGTCATATTCCTTCAAAAGGCTGTTCCATAGATCCAGCACATCTCCCACCGCCGGCTGGGACGTGGAAATATCCGCATTTCCTTCCAGCTTTGCGTAGAAATCCTCCTGGCTCAAATTGATATCCTCATAAAACAATTCTTCATTAATATAAAAAGGCATGGGAAGCACCGTCACGCCGCACGCTTTCGCCTGCGCCTGTGTGATTCCGCTGTTGCTGTCGGTGACAACTGCAATTTTGCTCATCGATTCATCCTCTTTTCCATATGTAATCCCTTTGAAACACCAAATATCTTAACATATGAAAAATTGTTTTACAACCCGCTGTTTACGAACAAATACACAACAATGTCGTCGTAAACCGCTATCCGGTTTTTACTATCGCACTACCTGCCCCAGGATCAATGGCTGCTGCTCCCGGTTTTCCTTCTCGATGGTCAGCGCATGGAGGAACCGCTCCTCAGCATCTTTCAGCCGTCTGCGCTCCGACGTGTGGAAAAGCGCAATGGTCTGTCCCTGCTCCACATATTCGCCGGTCTTTTTCTGCAAAACGATACCGGCAGAATAATCGATGGTGTCGTCTTTCGTCTCCCGGCCGGCCCCCAGAAGCGCTGCCGCTACGCCGATAGCCTCTGTGTCCATATGGGTGATATAGCCGGATGCCGGTGCCTTGATCTCCTCAATAACCGGAGCCTGGGCAAACAGCGCCGGATCCTGGATGACGCGCACATCACCGCCCTGGGCTTCCACCATAGCTTCCAGCTTCCGAAGCGCCGCACCACTTTCCACAGCCTCTTTCGACATTCTTCGACACTCCTCGAGACTGCCTTTTCCCGCCAGATACAGCATGTGGGCTGCCAGCTCCAGGCAAATCTCCGTCAGATCCGCCGGGCCTTCTCCCCGCAGCGTCTCCACGGCCTCTTCCACCTCCAGAGAATTGCCGATCTTATGGCCCAGCGGGATATCCATGTTGGTGATCAGTGCGCCCACCTTTCGACCCGCATGTTCCCCGATGGCCACCATTTTTTCAGCCAGCGTCACCGCCTGCTCCTTCGTTTTCATAAATGCGCCGCTGCCGCATTTCACATCCAGCAGGATACAGTCACTTCCGGCAGCCAGTTTTTTGCTCATGATGGACATGGCGATCAGCGGAATACTCTCCACGGTGCCCGTCACATCCCGCAGGGCGTACATCTTCTTATCCGCCGGGGTCAGATTGCCTGACTGGCCGATGACGCACAGACCGATCTCTTTCACAATGCGGAAAAACGCTTCCCGATCCAGCGCCACCTGCATACCCGGGATAGATTCCAGCTTATCCACCGTGCCGCCGGTGTGGCCCAGACCTCTGCCGGACATTTTGGCGATCTTGACGCCGCAGGCTGCCGCAATGGGGCCCACGATCAGCGTCGTCTTATCGCCCACGCCGCCGGTGGAATGCTTATCCACCTTCACGCCCGGAATGGAGGACAGGTCTACCATATCCCCGGAATGCGCCGCCGCATCGGTCATCACCGCCGTCTCATGATCCGTCATGCCCTGAAAATAAATAGCCATGAGCATGGCAGACATCTGGTAATCCGGGATCTCCCCTTTCACGTACCCGTCGATCATCCAGCGGATCTCCTCATCAGACAGCACGCCGCCGTCCCGTTTTTCCTTGATCAGGTCATACATTCTCATTGCAATTCCTCCTTCGTAAATCCAAACGGGAGTACCTCTTCCAGGCTGCATTCCCGATAATCCGTCTCCGTCCTTGCCATCAGCACCCGAAATGCCTTCGGGTCACAGAACTCCGCCATCACCTGTCGGCACACGCCGCAGGGCGGGCAGTAATCCGTCCTGGCACTCTTCGCCGGGCCGCCCACAATGGCGATCATCTCGAATTCCTTCTCCCCTTCTGATATCGCCTTGAAAAAAGCAGTCCGCTCCGCACAGTTCGTCGGTGTGTAGGCCGCATTTTCAATGTTGCATCCCGTGTATACTTTCCCGGATCTTCCCAGCAGCGCCGCGCCCACCTGGAAGTGCGAATACGGCGAATAGGATCTCTTTCGTGCGGCGATGGCCTCTCTGATCAGTTCCTGCTTCTCCATCAGCTGTCTCCCCTTTTCTTGGTATTATTTTCAGAAAAAAACTTTTTTCTTATAAAATTGTCTGTTTTTATCTTACCATAAATTCAAACCTGCTGCAACAGAAAAGCCAGCTACACATGCCCAGCTTTGTATGAAAGCCAGCTCGCCATACGTAAAGTTCAGTCGCGCATTCGCAGAACCGCATCTTCGATGCTCTCCGCCGCTTCGCAGCTCATTTCTGCTCATATCCGGCGCTCCGTCCATGCTTTTATGCAGACAGATTCGTATGAAAGCCAGCTGCTTCGCGCCTTCAGCGCTTCCGCATCTGCCGCCAAAATTCGCAATCCAGGCTATCGCCTTACTTGCTCATTCCGGCTTGATTGTCAAATGCCCAGACGGGCTTACGTGCAAGCACGCATCCCGCCTGGGCGCTTGACAATGCTTTCATACGAATCTTAACACTTTCTTTATCTTCATTTATAATATAATAGAATGATGAGGAGGGCTCTCTATGGAAAAGTTACATATTTCAGATTTGTTTAAAACACTTTTTGTTCTGGCCGCAGCATACAAGATCAGTGACATCCTGCTGGGCTATACGGGCGTTGAGAACAACTCGGCATTGATCTACGCATTGGCTGTGCTCATCATTTCCCGGGTGACGGACGGCTATCTGTGGGGCATCGCCGCTTCCATATTCAGCGCTTTCTGCATCAACTATTACTTCATGTACCCTTACGCGAAGTTCAACATGACCATGCCCGGCTATACCGTGGCGGGCATCAGCATGCTGATCGTTTCCATCGTCACCTGCACGATGACTTCCCTGATCAAGCGGCAGGCCCAGGATGCCATCCGCCGGGAACAGCACACCCGGGAGCTGTACCAGATGAACCGGCAGCTGAACGATGAGCGCACGAAGGTACAGATTGAAGCGGAGAAAGAGAAAATGCGCAGCAACCTGCTCCGGGCTATTTCCCATGACCTGCGGACACCTCTGACGACCATCATCGGCTCTACGACACTGATCCTGGAAGACGGCCGCAACATGGAGGAAGCCGAGGTGCGCAAGCTGCTTACCGATATCCGGGACGACTCCGAATGGCTCATCGGCATGGTGGAAAACCTGCTGTCCATCACGAAATTCCAGCCCGGAGAGACAACGCTGAAAACACAGAATGAGGTCGTGGAGGATGTCATTTCCGACGCGGTGGTGAAGACGAAGAAGCGTTTCCCCAACACGAAGATCCACGTGGAGCTGCCCCAAGACATTCTCATGGCGCCCATGGATTCCACCCTGATCAAACAGGTGATCATCAATCTTCTGGAAAATGCCATCCGGCACTCCGGAGATACCGAGCATATTCAGATCGCTTCTTATGCAAAAGACAGCTTCGCAGTGATCGAGGTCAGCGACCACGGCCGCGGCCTGAACGCCACAGAAAACGACGGCGAGGAGCCTTCCAGCGATTCTTCCAAGGGACTGGGCATCGGACTTCCCGTCTGCGAAAGCATTGTAAAGGCACACAAGGGATTTTTTGAAAAAGAAAATCGTCCGGGCGGCGGCGCTGTTTTCCGCTTCGGACTTCCAATGGAGGAGGTAACACAGGATGAATAACGAGAAAACCATTTTGGTCATAGAGGATGAAAAAGGCATCCGCAACTTTATCCACAATGCACTGACCACCAACGGCTACAAGACCATTCTGACCGAGAACGGCAAAACTGCCCGGACAGCATTTCTTTCTCAGTGTCCGGATCTTGTACTGCTGGATCTGGGCCTTCCCGATGTGGACGGCCTTACCCTGCTGCAGGAGTTCCGGCAGTGGAATGAGACGCCTGTTCTCATCGTCTCTGCCCGCGACAAGGAATCTGAGAAAGTATCTGCCCTGGATATGGGCGCCGACGACTATATCACGAAACCCTTCGGTATCTCCGAGCTGATGGCCCGGGTGCGCACTGCCCTTCGGCATACGGCTTCCACCACAGACGCTTCCCCGGCATCCAACATCATCCATGTAAAAGATCTGACCATCGACATTGCCCGCCATACGGTAACCAAAGGGGAAGAAGAAATCCATTTTACCCAGAATGAATTCAAATGTCTGGCACTGCTGGGCAAACACGCCGGAAAAGTACTCACCTATGATTTCATTATGAAAAATATCTGGGGGCCGTACAGTTCTTCCGACAATCAGATCCTCCGGGTAAATATGGCAAACATCCGCAGAAAGCTGAAGGAAAATCCCGCAGAACCTCAGTATATCCTGACAGAGCTGGGCATCGGCTACCGTATGCTGGTGGACTGATCCGCCGGGTGTTCTGCCAAAGATTAACAGTTTCTTTACGCCGGTGTCTTTTCTTTTAACACTATCTTTATCAGAAAGTGCGTTATACTGTCAGTGTCGAAAGAGATTTATCACCTTTTAGGAATGGGATGATACATGGACAGATACCTGAGTGAGAATTTGCTGGACGGAGAGAAGATTTTATGGAAAGGACGAAGCGAGCCCTTCCGGCTGCTTGCGCCTCCTTATTCCCGGTCACTGCCATTGCTGTGGACGGCCTGCCTCTCCCTGCTGACATTCTTTGCTTTTGTATTTATCCCTTTCGCACAGCAGATGCGGGTGCATGCATTACAGTTTGTCCTTTGTCTGATGCTTGTGATCCTGACACCCTTAAGCCTGTGCATCCATTCCATTATAGATAAAAATATCATCGAGAAACATATGGTGTATATTTTTACCAACTATCGGGCCATCAGCCAGACGCCCCGGGAGATCCGATCCATGCTGATCACTCCGGCAACGCCCTATCGGCTGGAGGTTCTGCCGGATGGCAATGAGATTCTCTATATCGGCGATGCGTGCAAGACAAATGCTTATATGAGCCGGGCAAATACCGTTACCGGCATCCACGGGGACACGACTGATCAGAATAAGATCACAGGACTTGTTTTCTACGGACTTCGGAACACATCGGAGCTTTTGCGACAGTTCACCCCGTTTCCATTGGTATAACTCTACATCCTCTATATACCGCGCGGGAATTCTTCCCTGGATTCCCGCACAAACCAAAAACAGAGGACAATTTTATAACAACGCCCCTCAGGAGGGTGTCTCAAAGCCTGGTTTTCACATCATGGCTTTGAGATATCCTCTTTTTTTATTGTCGTCTCACAGGACACAGTTCCATATGGAATAAAGATAAGGAAATACCAATACCCCTGCCGTTCCCAGGCAGAGAAATGGCCCGAACGGAATCTGGCTGCTTCTGTCCACTTCTTTTCGCAGCAGCTTCCACAGCACATACACCCCCGCAGAAAACACACTCACAGCAAATGCATACCAACTCAGTCTCCAGCCCAGCAAAAAACCGGTCAGCGCCGTCAGCTTCACATCCCCGCCACCAAAGGCCCCGGGCCGAAACAGTGTCAGGCACAGCAGAAACCCGCTGACGCCCACAAGCCCCAACAGGCGCTGCCGAACAAAATACACATATGCCGGGCGCGCTTCTCCCGTTGCCGCACACCCCACCACAGTCTCCGGCAAACCGGAATTTTGCTCCATCATCCCAACAAAGAATAATACAAACAGGATGCCCGCCAGCAGCAGCCCGTTGGGAATCCGCGCTGTGCGGGCATCCATCCGGGCGACAATCACCAGAAATATAAGTACCCCCATCACTCCTGTTACCCGCAGTACTTCCATGATTTCCAATCCTTGATATCCTTCGACCTTCCCTCACATCCTTTCCGTTTTTCTATATTCACATACATTGTAATTTTCGCATATTGCAGCCCGTATAGCACTTCTGCTCTATCACTCCTGGATTGCCTGGTTTTGCGCATCCCCAATCCTTGCGTTTATTGCTTCTCATTTTCACTATAGGTCCCAATATATTATCTTCCCCGCATGAGACGCCCTACCTGTAATACGATCGTGGGCGCAGCCGCCAGCAGGAGCATCCCCCACAGACACACCCCGCCGGGCATAACCACCAGAAACAGCTTCTGCAGCACGGGAACAAACAGCACCAGCCCCAGAAGCAGCAGGCCTGCGCAAAAAGCGCCCAGACTGTACGGGTTGCCCCGGAAGCCAAGCCGGAACAGGGAATGGCTGCTTCTGCAGTTGAATCCATGGAACAGCCGGGCCAGAGTCAGCGTCGAGAAGGCCATGGTGCTGGCCGCTGCCGCGCCGCCTGCCCGTAATCCCATATGATATGCTGCCATCGTGCAGATGGCGATCAGGCCGCCCTGCAGCAATACCGCCCGCAGGAAATTTCCCGTCAGGATGCCCTGTTTCGGATCCCGGGGCCGTCGGGACAGCAGATCCGCCTCTGCCGGTTCCATGCCGATGGCCAGAGCCGGCAGGGAGTCTGTCACCAGATTGATGAACAGCAGATGCACCGGCTGAAACGGCACAGAAAGACCCACCAGGGAAGTGTATAATACGCAGAAAATACCGGCCATATTTCCGGACAGCAGAAACTGTACCGCATTCTGGATATTGCGATATACGCACCGGCCATTGGCTACCGCCTTGATGATCGTCGCAAAATTGTCGTCCGCCAGGATCATGGCCGCCGCATCCTTGGACACCTCAGTTCCGGTGATGCCCATGGCAACGCCGATGTCCGCTTTTTTCAATGCAGGGGCGTCATTGACACCGTCTCCGGTCATGGCAACCACATTGCCGTGCTTCTGCCAGGCATCCACGATCCGGATCTTATGTTCCGGCGATACCCGGGCATATACGGAAATTTTGTCAATTTGTTCTCCCAGCTCCTGATCACTCAGTGCATCCAGCTCCGTGCCGGTGAGCGCCATATCCCCCTCCTGATAAATGCCGATGGACTGCGCAATGGCTCTGGCCGTCACCTTGTGATCGCCGGTGATCATCACCGGACGAATGCCTGCCCGTCTGGCCTCTGCCACAGCCTGTGCCGACTCCTCCCTGGGCGGATCCATCATTGCCACCAGCCCCAGGAAAATAAAGTCCTTCTCATTGTCTGTGCACAACCGTTCTTCCACCGTGGTTTCCTTATAACCAAAGGCCAGCACCCGCAGCCCATTCTCTGAAAACCGCTGATTCTCCTCCAGGATCCGCTGACAGTCCGCCTCCGTCACCGGACGGACAGACATGGGCTCTGCACCCTCCCGGATACCGGTACAGCGGGACAGCAGCACGTCCACCGCCCCCTTGGTCAGCACCGTCGGTACCCCGTGGATCCCGTATTTCGTACTCATCAGCTTCCGGTCAGAATCAAAGGGCAGCTCCTCCAGCCGGGGCATCAGCTCCCGGATATCTTTTTCCTGAATGCCCGCCTGCTCTGCCATTTCCAGCAGGGCATATTCCGTCGGATCTCCGATGCCTTTTCCATCCACAATGGCCGAATCGTTGGTCAGGATCGCATCATAAAGCAGATACCGGTGCAGCTGATTGTGCAGATCCAGCGCTGCCGGAGCAACCGTCTCTCCGCCCACATACACCTGCTGCACGGTCATCCGGTTCTGGGTCAACGTTCCCGTCTTATCTGAGCAGATCACGGACACACAGCCCAGACTTTCCACCGCTTTCAGATCCTTGATGATTGCCTGCTCCTTCGCCATCTTCTGGGTTCCCATCGCCTGCACAATGGTAACAATGGAGCCCAGCGCCTCCGGGATGGCCGCCACTGCCAGCGCCACAGCAAACATCAGCGCATCCAGCAGCGGCATCCGGCGATACAGGCTCAGCAGGAACACCACAGCACAGACAATCATAATGAGCATCGCCAGTTTCTTGCTGAAATCGTCCAGGCTCACCTGCAGCGGCGTCTTCTTTTCCTTTGTGTCATTCATCAGGCTAGCGATCTTGCCGATCTCGGTCTGCATACCGGTGCCGGTCACCAGCACCACACCGCGGCCATAGGTCACCAGGCTGCCGGAGAACACCTGATTCGTCCGCTCCGCCAGCGGTACCTCGCCCGCCAGCGTTCCTTCCCGCTTATCCACATTGGCAGACTCCCCGGTAAGGGAGCTTTCATTGACCTGCAGAGAATACCCCTGCAGCACCCGGCCATCTGCGGCCACCAGATCTCCGGCCTCCAGAAGCAGCACATCCCCCGGCACAACCAGCCGTGCATCGATCTCTGTCTTCTGTCCATCCCGCAGTACCTTGGCGCTGGGGGAAGAAAGCGCGCGCAGACTTTCCAGCGATTTCTCTGCCTTCTGATGCTGCACCGTTCCCAGCACAGCGTTCATGACGATCACCGCAAGGATGACCACCGTACTCTCGGCGTTGCCGGAAAACATGGAAATCACGGCTGCCACGATCAGGATCACCACCAGCAGATCACAAAACTGCTCCGCAAAAATGCGCAGGGCGGATTTCTTCTTCGCTTCCTGCAGCACATTTTCCCCCGCTTCTTCCAGCCTTTGCGCTGCCTGTGTGCCGGTCAGTCCCTCCAGCCGGGCCTGCAGCTGTTCCAGTACCTCCTGTTCCGTCATCTGATACCACTCTTTCATCCTGGCTCCTCCTTTTGTTTTGTAAATCATATAAAAAAAGAGACCCTCCATGTGATTATCTGCATACTCCCTGTCAAATAATCACATGAAAAGTCTCGTACCCGTTTCGATATAAAAATCCCGGTATACGTCTCCAGACCTTCCAAGGCCGCGTCTGTTGGATGACGTATCAAAACTACTCCCTCTAAATGTAAGCCGATTGTATCCTGTTTTTCCGGCGCTGTCAAGGCGATTTCTGAAACTTTTACATAAATTTCACAGCCTACCGTTTTCCGTTCGTACTGCTCATCCGCTCTGTTGACCGCCTCTTCATTCCTGTTTACGCTGGTTCCATCCGCCCTGTTTTCATACCGTCATTTTCCCCGCCAGAAAAATACTCGCCGCGATGCCTGCAAAAGTGGCCGCCAGAGCTCCCGGCAGCGTATACCGGGTATTTTTTACCTTTGCAGCCATGAAATAGACACTCATCGTATAGAAAATCGTCTCGGTGCATCCCATCATGATCGAAGTGATCATACCGATCCGGGAGTCCGGCCCGTACTGCTGAAAAATATCCAGACACAGCCCGGTGGCCGCAGACGAGGAAAACATGCGCAAAATGATCAGCGGCACCAGTGCACCGGGCACCTGCACCCGTTCCAGAAGCATCCCCAGATGGTCTCCGAGAAAATCCAGCAGCCCGGACGCACGCAGCACCCCTGTGCCCACCATGAGGCCGGTGAGCGTCGGCAAAATCCGCACGACGATCTCCATCCCCTCCCGGGCTCCGGAAATGAACGATTCGTAGACATTTTTCTTCTGAAGCAAACCGTATCCCACGATATAGAAAATGATGAGTGGTATCGTAAATTCTGACAGAAAATGGAGCAGCCGCATGAAGTCACCGCATTGCACAAGCGTTTGTTTCATTATATAGAAACGATCGCCGGAATATTCCGACGATCACTCCCTTTATCCATATCGCATGATCCGTGCGCCTCACTACTAACCCGATTATCCAGAGCTCACGCATCGTTCGTCACACACGCAGATGACTCATTTATGCCCCGGTAAAGAAAAAGAAAAGAGCACCTTTCCTCTGATCTGGGATTTTGCCACCGCGCCGAAGGTGCGGGAGTCCATGGATTCCTCCCGGTTGTCCCCCAGCACAAATACCCGGTCAGCTTTGACCTCGTAGGGATATTTGATGGAATCCCCTTGTGTTTCTGTCCTCCCCTGGGCATAGTTTTCTTCCCGGACAGTGCTATTTACATACACCGATCCGTCTCGGATCTCCACCGTGTCCCCCGCCAGCCCGATCACGCGTTTGATATAATATTCCCCCGACGGCATGCGGATGCACACGATATCGCCGCTCTCATAGTTTGGAACAATGCGCGTATACACCACCACGTCTCCATTTTTCAGCGAAGGGTTCATGGAACTGCCGTTTACCAGCGATACCCCGATAATAAACCGGAACACAACAAACATGAGGATGATAAACACCGCCAGTTCCTTACCCTGCCGGAGCCATCCCTGTTTCTTTCCGTCATATTTTTTCAACATTCTTCTTCCCAACGATATCACTTCCCTGTTTGATTTCCGCATCTATTATACACTGTCCTGGCCAAAAATCCACCTGGCATTTCAACCATCTTTCCTGTATATAACGCTTGGACGCATTCTGTCCGTGCAAATTGCTGCCTTATTTCACTTCCACGCAGTATACGCCTTTTACTACAGTACATGGCACTTTCCCGCGCAGGCGATAACAAATGCCCGAAACTTGGAAGAGGATGCACAGATTCCTGCGCATCCCCTCCTGATTTTGTTTAGATATGATGTTCGGTGTCCACCGTATCTCCCGCGTAGATGGCGGAAAGCTCGTCCTCCAGATCCTTCTCTTCGTTTTTCATGTCATGGCGTTTTACCATGAACCAGATCACGACTACCAGGAGAACAATGAGTGCGACAATATCCAGCCAGCAAAATCCCAACCGGGTATGCTCTATGATATATGACATGATTCATTCCCTCCTTCCAGATTTCCCTGCAGTTTTTCCGCAAGCTCTTCCTCAAACTTCTTCTCACGCTTTTTCTGGTTGTGTCCATGGACGAGGCCTACAATGACCATTGCTGCTGCGGCAATGATTGCCGGCAGTGTCCAGAAGCACATGTGCAGAACATTGTGGTCAAACACATACAGATTATACAACATCATTCTTACTCCCTTCCGTTACCGGCAGCCGTTGCAGCGTCAGTGCCTGTCAGGCCGCGTTTCTGTTTTTCCAGTTCCAGCTCTTCTCTCAGTTCATGAATCTTCTCCTGATGTTTCTTTCTGCTTCTGGTATAGAAGCCAAGAACGATCAGGGCGATCAGCATCAACAGGAAATGCATGATACAGCATTTATGGTTGTCCAGCTCCATGTCTGCGAGAGGTGTCTCCCCGTCCGCGATCGCTGTCAGATCATAGCCGCCGTTTCCGTCCGGTGTCACCACTGCGTCCTGTGCAGCCGGCACCGTCTCGGTCTGTGCATTTCCGCCGTCAGCAGGTGTTGCTGCCGGTGTGTTGTCTGTTGTGGTTGTCGTTGTACCGCCTCCCGGTGTGGTTCCGCCGCCGTTGTCATCACCGCCGCCATTATCGTCTCCGCCGCCGCCCGGGTTATTGCCGCCGGGATTTGCGGTATAAACGATGGTGAATTCCAGGTTCTGTGCGGGCATACCGTTCTCATCGCTTCTGATGGATGCATAATTCGGTGTGTAGCCGGTTACGTTCGGGGATACGACATGGAACTGTGCGCCAAAGTCGTAAGTGCCGTTGTAATCTGCTGCCACGGGATTTCCGTTGGTATCCACATAGTGTACGGTAAGTGTGTATCTGTTCACAGCGAAGGTGCCCTCAACAGTGATGTTGTGTGCCGGCATCTTCTCCGGAAGTGTAGACGGGTTCCAGCCGCTGAAGGTGTAGCCTGTTCTGGTGAGTGCCTGCCGCAGGGCTGCGATAGGCTGACCCGGTACATACGTTTCCACTGCTCCATATACCTGTCCGTCTACCAGATAGGTCACGGTGTACTGTGCCACTGCGATCTCTGCCTTTGTCCAGGTGCCGTCTACGGTTACATTTGTTTCTCCCATGACGCCGCCATTCGGGTCATTCCAGCTGCCAAAAGTGTAGCTTGCATTGACATTTCCATAAGCGTCGCGGGTGTATACGGTCATGTTCGGGTATGTGGTATCCACATCGTAAGGCTGGTTGTTTACCAGGCCGATGATGCTTGCCGGTACTGCCAGTGCGATCGGATTGCCGTCGGCATCGTACAGCTGCTCCTCCGGCAGGCCGCTCCAGCTGTATACCACATTGTGTTTTGCAACTTCCGCTGCCTCATAGCGCCATTCGCCCTTAAATGTCAGGTCTGCGGTGA
Organism: Oscillospiraceae bacterium NTUH-002-81; assembly: GCA_032620915.1. Lineage (NCBI taxonomy): Bacteria > Bacillati > Bacillota > Clostridia > Eubacteriales > Oscillospiraceae > Oscillospiraceae bacterium NTUH-002-81. Next base: position 102,344 of record CP136052.1, on the reverse strand, counting down.
TGTAGCCCTTTGTCTCCACAGCATCCCAGCCGCTGAAGATATAGGCACCGTTCGGATTTCCATACTGGTCATAGGTGGTTACCGTATAACCTGCCGGGAAAGTGGTATCGACACTGTAAGGTGCGTTGTGTGTGTAAATCCGGTTGTCTTCCGGTTTCTTCGGTGTTGCATCGCTGCCGTTCGCATCCAGAATGGGTTCTTCCGGCAAACCGCTCCAGGTGTAGGTAATGGTATGGGTCTGTACGGGAATCTCTTCCTTCGTCCAGGTGCCTGCTACCTCTACATCTGCGGTTCCCATGATACCGTTATTGGGATCCGTCCAGCCGCTTAAGGTGTAGACTGCTGTCTGGTTGCCGTACTGGTCATGGGTGTATACCGTCGTTCCGATCAGGGTGTTGTCCAGTGTATAAGGCTGATTGTTCACCAGATCAGTAATGTCGCCCGGCAGCTTCGGTGTCACTTCATTGCCTTCGCCGTCATAAAGTGTTTCGTTTTCCGGCAGGCCGCTCCAGGTATAGGCTACCTTATGCGGAGTCTGCGGCTTCGCTTCGTAGCTCCAGATACCAGTTACGGTCAGATTGCTGGTAATCTTACCATCTTTCGTATCCCAGCCGCTGAAGCTGTAGATGCCGATGACGTTCTCATATGCATCTTTTACTTCAATTTTTGTTTCGCCTGTATAGGTCTTGTCGATCTCGTAGGGCTGATTGTTCTTGTAGCTCGTGTCATCGGTCGGCAGGGTGACGCCATCCGGGATCTTGCCATCCCAGGAGTAGGTAATCTTCCATTCAGGAATCGTTATGCTTTCGCCTGTCCACGCGGCAACGATCACGATATCAGAGTCTCCCATGGTGATGGTGCCGGATGCGCTCCAGTCACCTAAGGTGTAGCATACATCTGCATTGCCATATTCGTCATGGGTATAAACCTGCATACCCGCGGGAGCGCCTGCGGTATTCACCGTATAAGGCTGTCCCTTCACCAGGCCGCTTGTGCCACCCGGCAATGTGGGAACGATCGTGTTGCCTGCTGCATCGTATAAGATCACGCCATCCGGCAGGCCGCTCCAGCGATAGGTTACCTGATGCGCTGTCACGGTTGTTTCTCTGAATGTCCATGTGCCTTCGATGTTCTGATCAGCAGTCATGATACCGGACTTGGGTGTCCAGCCGCTGAAGGTATATTCGCCGTTGACATTGCCATACTGATCATGGGTGTATACCTGATAGCCGTCAAAGTATCCGGCTTCTGCCGCAAAAGGCTCTTTGTTGATATAAGTCCTATTGTCAATCGGTTCCTTTACATTTTCAGTGATTTCCTGCCCGTCCGCATCGTACAGCTGCTCGCCGTCTTTCAGGCCGCTCCACTTGTAAGTCAGCTTCCAGGTCTGTACCGTTACATCCGCTTTGGTCCAGTGACCGGATACAACGATGTTTTCATCTCCCATCACGCCGTTGCCCGGATCGCTCCAGTTGCCCATGGTGTAGGATGCATTCACATTGCCATACTGGTCATGGGTATAGACCACCATGCCCTGTCTTAAGGTGTCGATCGTATAGCCCTGATTTTTCACCAGTCCGACGTGCGGATCAGGAAGCGTCGGTACAATCTGCGTACCTGCTGCCGTATAGTAGGTTCCCTTCGGCAGATCCCAGGTGTAGGTCACATTGTGCTGTGCCACGGTCGTCTCTTTCAGGCTCCAGGTTCCATGGATGATCAGGTCAGAATGATTAATCCTGCCATTTCCTTTATCCCAGCCGCTGAACGTATAGACGCCATTCACATTGCCGTACTCGTCTGTGCGGTTTACCGTATATCCTTCGCCGTATGTGGTATTTACCGTGTACGGCTGGTTGTTCTTATACTTGGTGTTGTCTGTCGGCAGATTCACACCTGTCGGTACGTCTCCATCCCAGGTATAAGTAATGCTGTAATCAGGAAGTTCGATTACTTCCGGTGTCCACTGTGCGCTGATCTCCACATCGCTGTCTGCCATGGTGATCTCACCGGATGCACTCCAGTCACCCAGGGTATAGCAGACATTCAGGTTGCCATAGGCATCCTTTGTGTAGACCTTGGTGCCAGCCGGGCAAACTTTTGTATCTACCGTGTACTTCTGATTCTTCACCAGACCAGAAGCGCCTGCGGGCAGCTGCGGTGTAACTTCGTTTCCTTTTTCATCGTACAGTCTGGTATTCTCCGGCAGACCGCTCCAGCTGTAGATAACGTTCAGCTGTTTTACGTCTGTCTTAGTAAATGTCCAGCTTCCTTTGATGGTCAGGTCACTGGTGATGGTGCCGTCTGCGGTATCCCAGCCCTGGAAGGTGTAAACACCGTTGACGTTGTTGTACGCATCGTAAGAATTTACCGTATATCCCGTTGTAAATGTCCGATCAACGGTATAAGGCTGTCGGTTGGTATAGGTTCTGCTGTCGGTGGGCGGATTCACACCTGCCGGTACAGTCGTGCCTGTCCACTCGTAAGTGATATTCCACGTCTTCACATCGACAGCTTCCGCCGTCCACTTTGCCTCAATGGTGATGTTCGCGTTCTTCATGACGCCGTTTTCCGGATCCTGCCAGGTGCCCAGTGTGTACTTGGCATTGACATTGCCGTACTGGTCATGGGTATACACCACCATATTCTCCTGAGAACGGTCTACCGTATAAGGCTGGTTGTTCACCAGACTGGTATGCCCTTTGGGTTCCTGCGGTGTTACTTTGTTTCCGTCCTTATCATATAACTGCTCACCCGGCAGGCCCTCCCAATGGTAGGTGACATTATGAGCATCCACCGTCTTGGTCTCAAAGCTCCATGTACCTTCAATGGTCAGGTCGGAGGTGATGGTCTCCCCTGTCTGATGGTTCCAGCCATGGAAAGTGTAAACGCCATTCACGTTGCCGAAATCATCGGTTGTCTCTACGGTTATTCCGTCCTTGAATTTGTCATCAACGGTGTACTGCTCTCCATTGATATAAGTTTTACTGTCTGTCGGAAGCGTCTGTGCGTATTTGCCGGACGGTACATTACCTTTCCAGTTGTATGTGATCTTCCAGGTAGCCACATCCAGCTTCTCTTCTGTCCAGACACCCTTTATCTCTCCGTTGGCGTTGTTGATCTTTCCGGTTCCCTGATCCTGCCATTTTCCTAACGTATAGGAAGCTGTCCGGTTGCCGTACTCGTCATGGGTGTATACCACCGTGTTCAGCATGGTGGTATCAATCCGCTCGGCATAGCTCTCGCCGTTCACCAATCCGGTGATAGATTCCGGTTTCTCCGGTGTGGTCTCTTTGCCATCTGCGTCATAAAGGGTAACGCCGGTCGGCAGACCGCTCCACGTATACTCTACCGTATACTGTACCAGCTCTGTCTCTACATAGTTCCAGGTTCCCTTTACCTCGATATTGCTGGTAATGATTCCCGGTGCTTTATCCCAGCCGGAGAACCGATACTCCCCGGTGATATTTCCATACTGGTCATGAGTCGGTACGGTATAGCTGCTGGTATAAGTCGTATCAATCTTGTATGTTGCGCCATTCACATATTCTGTCGGATCGTTGGGCAGGGTCACGCCGGTCGGAATGTCTCCATCCCAGGAATACGTGATCTTCCATGTATCCACCGCGATTTCTGTCTTCACCCATTCGGAGGTGATGGTCACATCGCTGTTGCCCATGGTGCCGTTACCCGGATCCGTCCATGTGCTCAGTTTGTAGGAAGCGTTGGTGTTGCCATATGCATCTCTGGTGTAAACGGTCATGCCCTCCTGGTCACGATTGACCGGATAGGTCTGGTTATTTACATACTTGTTGCCATCGGTGGGCTCCGTCGGCCGTACTTTCAGTTCGTTGCCATCTGCATCATACAGTGTTTCATTGGGCAGGGTTGCCCCCCAGCTGTAGTGCACCTCATGTGCCTCCACTGTCTGGCTGATGAATTTCCATGTACCGGAGATGGTACGGTCAGATGTCATCGTTCCGGTCAGCGGTGTCCAGCCGCTGAACTCGTACCGGCCATTGATGTTGCCATATGCATCCCTGGTGGTTACGGTGTAACCGGCCGGGTACTGATTTGTTGCGTGAAATACCTCATTGTTTCTGTATGCTGTATCATCGGTGGGCAGGATCTGTGCATAAACGCCTGTGGGCACATCCCCGTTCCATGCATAGGTAAGCTTCCAGGTCTTCACCTCTACGTCTTCTTTTACCCATGTAGCACTGACGGTAATATCTGCCTCGCCCATGGTACCGTTACCCGGATCTGTCCATGCGCTTAACTCATATTTCGCATTGACGTTGCCCAGATCATCGTGGGTGTACACAATGGTTCCCGGCATTGCCTTATCAATGGTGTACTTCTGTCCCTTCACCAGGTCAGTGATGGAAGTCGGTTTCTCCGGTGTTACCACTATGCCCTCATCATTATAAAGAGTGCCAGCAGGGAAATTATGCCAGATGTAGTTTACATTGTGTTTTGCAACATCTGTCTTGTCATATTTCCAGGTACCCCTGATGGTCAGGTTTTCTGTGATCTTTCCGTCTTCGGTATCCCATCCGCTGAAAGTATAGGTGCCAGTCACATTGTTCCACTCGTCATAAGTGGTTACGGTGTAATTTTCGCCATACTTGGTATCTACTGTGTAATCCTGGTTGTTTTTATAGGTAGTGCCATCTGTCGGCAGTGTCTGGGCGTAATCGCCTGTCGGCACATCTCCGCTCCATTCGTAAGTGATATGCCACTCCTTTACCTGGAATATCTCTTCCTGCCAGACACCCGTTACATTCACGTCTGCGGTTCCCATGATACCGTTATTCGGATCTGTCCATGCACTTAACGTGTACTTACCGGTCTTGTTGCCGAATGCATCCCGGGTGTATACCACCGTACCCGGCATTCCGGTATCCAACTGATCAGCATAGCTTTCGCCATTCACCAGTCCGGGGATGTCATGCGGGTATTCCGGTCTGGAAATCTCTGTGCCCGCTTCATTATACAAGGTTGCATCCGGCAGACCTTTCCAGGTGTAGAATACCTTATGTTTCTCTACCGTTACCGATGTGTATGTCCATTCACCGGTGATGGTCACATCGCCTGTGATGGTGCCCTCTGCCGGACTCCAGCCGCTGAAGCTGTAGTAACCATTCACATTGCCGTACCGGTCTGTCGTCTCCACTCTTCCGTAAGAGGTCTTTACCGCTTCATACGGATCATTGTAGTGGTAGACAGTGCTATCGGTCGGCAGGGAGTATACATCGGTGACTGCCTTGTCCGGGGTGCCCCAGTCGTAAGTCACATGGAAAATCTTGTATACCGGTGTCCACTGTGCCACATAGGTTGCATTTCCGGTCACTGTGTCGCTGACAGTCGGATTCCACCCTGCAAATTCGTATGTATAGGTGTCATCTGCTGCTCTGGTCGGATCGTCGATGGTCGGCGTCGCATCTCCTTTGTGCAGGCCGCCAAATGTCGTCTGCGCACTGGTGGTCGTTCCGCCATTCAGATCATAGACAACCTGATATTCCCCTTTATAATAAATACGGATCACATTTTCCGCACTGTCGGAGGTGATCAGCTTTCCCGGTGTCTCCACGCGGTCAAGCTTATAGGTGATATCTCCTGCGGTCTTCTCGCCCGGTGCGGCGTAAGGAATCCGCTCTCCCTGCGTGCCATTTCCATTGACCGTCTCATTGGCATTCAGTACATCATCATAATAATATTCCACCGTATACGCTGCACTGTTGGCCACATATTTCCCATAGAAAACGACACTTTCCTGCAAGTTTCTGAAATCTTCTGCAGTGGCTCTCTGCGTGCATCCCTGATCCTTATACCAGCCATCGAACGTATAAGTCACATTGTTGACGGTCTTGGTCGCATCCTGGGCAGGTGCCGTCACATCATTACCCTGCTTGTATACCTTGGGCCATCCGGTCACACTGTCAAATCCGCTGACTGTCGGCTGTTTCACCTGGAAATCCACGGTAATCTCGCCTGCGGTCTTAAACACCGCATACCCGTCCACATGGTATACATATGTACCATTCGGTACGACTGTACTATACCCATCGTTTGCGCCATTCTCCACGACAAGATATGCCCAGTTTACGGAATAGGTACCGACCGGGGCATCCGGAGATGCATTATACGTATACGTTACTCCATCTACAGTGATATCCGGCATCGTGCCCGGATAGGCAGTAACCATATTCCAGTCATAATATCTTGTTCCGTGCAGACCCGCTGTGGCCTTTGGCCCCGTGACGCTTCCGGTGCCTGCATAATACCAGGTATCCCGATAACTGGCACTCGTAGAAGCTCCCGGTTTCCAGATATAGAAATATGCAGTCTGCCCGGACACATCTCCGGTGGTGTCTCTCGTTACAGTAATGACAGAAGACGCCACCCGGGTGCCGGAAGAAGCGGTGACTGTCGCACTTCCTTCCTTCACGCCTGTCACTTTTCCGTTCCTGTCAACCGTAGCAATATTGGGGTCACTGCTGGCCCATGTAACAGATGCATTGCCCGGTTCAACAGTTGCAGTCAGCTGTACCGTGCTATTGGCTGCAACTGAAACGCTTTCCGGATATACCGTCAGTGATGTAGCCTCTACAGCCGGGATAACTGTCAGGGTAAAGGTCTCCTCATTCCAGTTCCAGCCTTTATTCCTTACCCAAAAACCATGCTTTACTGTTGCAGTACCCACAGCCAGGGCTGTAAGCTGCGCCGTATTCTCGGAATAGGTATCCAGTCTCACGATCGCAGAACCGGACGTGATCTGCCAGCGGTCACTCGCCGGATAATCTCCCTGTGTTCCGGTAACGGAAATACTCTCTCCCTCCCGGAGCGTATAATCGGTTGTAACATCCAGCGTCACAGCCTGATCCCCGCCAAAGTGTGCGGTAAGCGCATTCTTCTGCTCTTCACTGAATGCTGCGGTAAGCTCGTCCAGATTCGGATATTTCTCATAGAGCGCGTCCATGTCGTCGCCGGATACGGTCATGAGATACGCGAACAGCTCATCCGCAGGCATCTCGTTCAGATCCTTCTCTGCGGCTTCCTCCTGCTCCGCCTCAGCCGGAGTCTCTTCTTTAGCTTCTTCCGCTTTCTGTTCGTCCTTCTTCTCCTCAGTCTTCGGAGATTCCTGCTGTACTTCCTCTGCTTTTTCCTTAAAGGAAACAGCGATGGTGGTATCAGCATCTGCCTTCAGCTCATAAGATGCATTTGCGCTGTCACCGGATACCGCACCAAGTGCAGTACCGTTGGCTGTCACAGCTGCGATCTCATGATTCTCATCTGCAGATACATGGAGAACCACAGATGCATTCTTCTGCATCTCCTCTGTCAGGCCGTCTGCTGCATTCTTCGCACTGCCGCCATCCACCGATACGGTTACCTTGCCGCCGGATACGGCCTGCACATGCAGCTGACAGACTTCTGCTGCCTTCTCCTCTTCCACGGGAGTCTCTGCCGCCGGGGCCTTGGCCTGTGCTTCCTGCGCCGGTGTCTCTTCCTGCGCCGGTGCTTCTGCTGCCTCCGCCTTCGGCTCTTCCGCAGGTGTCTCTTCCTGTGCCTGCGGCTGTTCCGGCGCGATCTCAATCTCATGCACCGTCGTCTCAGGCTCCTGGGCAGGCGCCTCCTCTGCGGGCGCTTCCGCCACGGGCTGTGCTTCCTCCTGCTCTGCCTGTACTTCCACTACTTCCTGCGTTGTCTCCGCGCCGGCTTCGCTGTACATCTCATCCTCGCCCGTCGCCTTTAAGGTACGATCCGAAGACACGTACAGGCCGCTGGACACGACCAGCGCCACCGCCAAAACTAACGCAAGACCTCTTTTAAAAATAGCTCTTCATACGGTATCTTTCCTTTCTCTTGTGATCTGTATATCCCACCTGTTGTTCAACAATAGATAACCTTCTACTTATTAAGAGCGGGGCGGTTCAGAAAAAGGTTCACCTTTTTCAAAAATTTTTCAAACTTTTTGTCGCGCGCCCCACAAAGAACTATGTTATAATATAATGCGCGCAGTGAAAAACAAGCGGCTGCGCTAGCAGACATTTGTTTTTCACAAGCCATTAATAAAGGTTCCGCCTGCGATAGCAGGCAGTAGAGCGTGGCAGCGCGGGAACCTGAGTTTAAGAAGGGAAGACAACAAATTCCTTAAAAGGAGGCCATCCTATGAGAAAACACGATATTGTCAAAACGATCCAGCTGATCATTTTTATCCTGCTGACCGCTTTTGGCTGTTATAAGATTTTTACCAACCACAGTCTTTACCATATGATCGCATCGGATCCCGATGTGCGCATCATGTTTGCGCTGCTATGGTTTGTGCTTGGCCTCTCGTTTTTCTTTATTTTCCTGGACTTTTCCTTTTCCGCTTCATATAAAAAGGATTACCGGGAACTGGATTTTGCGGTGCACTCCGATCCCGTGGCCGGGATTGCCAACCGCTACAGCTGCGACGCGCTCATTGAGAAATATCTGGACCGGCCGCTGCCGGACACGCTGGGCTGTATCATGTTCGACCTGACGAATATCCAGGAGATCAACACCCTGTACGGCCATCTGCAGGGCAACGCCGTGATCCGGGATTTTTCCAATATTCTGAAGCTTGCCTCTGTAAACATGTGCTTCGTCGGCCGCAACGGCGGCAATAAGTTTCTGGCGATCTTTGAGGATACGACGCCGGAGCAGATGGATGCGTTCTTGCGTCTGGTGAACCAGCGGGTGTCTGCCTACAACTCCATGGCAGAGCAGCTTCCGCTGAAATACGCCTACGGCAGGGCCTACCACGAAGGCGCACAGATCCGTACCATCACACAGCTGATCTCCCTTGCCAACCAGCGGATCAGCGACACATCGGAAGAAGTATAATTTATGATACCCTGCGGATTGCTCCGTACTTTGTACTCCCGCAATCCCCCACACACATTCGGATATCGTGTGGCATACGCCACACTTTTATCCTCATATTGTGGGCGGGTCTCAAGATCAAACATCTATTTGTGCAAGCACAATCGACGTTTGATTTTTCGACCCTGGTATCATATACCCCTAATTTTTCAGGAAAGAGGGTGCGAGAGTGTCTGTTTTAGATTATCAATATATCGCGAAGCTGGTTACCCGGACGATGACCGGGGATAGTGACGCTTTTGCAGAACTGTATGCAGCAACGTATCAGCGGCTGTACCATTTTGCCTATCATTATCTGAAAGATGAATATCTGGCCCAGGACGCCCTGCAGGAAACATACATTCTCGTCCTGAAGAACATCCATAGTCTGAAAAATCCGGAGCTGTTTATCTCCTGGCTGAATCAGATCTGCTTCCGTATCTGCTTTAACATGCAGAAAAAAAACACCAAACACAAGACGGAGCTCAGCGACTACGAAGCCTCTGCGGCCTCTCAGGAGACTGATCCCACTGACAATCCGGAGAGTCAGGCCATCCGCATCGATGAAAAAGAATACCTCATGCGGCAGGTGCTGAACCTTCCATTTACAGAATCTCAGGTGATATTCCTGAAATATTATCAAAATATGAAGCTGGAAGATATTGCAAAAATGCTGGATATCAGCCGAAGTTCCGTGAAGCGTTACCTGATCAGCGGCCGCAGACGGCTCAAACAGCTGATCGAACATTAGGAAAGGGAGGGATCACATATGTCAGATGAATACAAAAAAACAGATATCTCTGCCCTGGATGATCAGATTGCCAAGCAGATGCTGGAAAATATTTTCGAAGCCTGTGATATGGAGTCCAACAAAATTCCATTGGAAGTGCTTACCTCCTACAGCAACTACCGCCGGGAGCGTTTTGCCCTGCAGCGGCTGGTGCTGGTTGTGATTATGGTACTGTTTTTCCTGCTTCCTGTGCTGTTTATTGCTCCGAAGATCAGCATCCGGGAGTTTCCCACCACAATCTCTGCGGATCCGGTCTATGAGCTGCATGTCACCAGCAAATTTCCTTCTGTCAGCAGAGTAACGGCAACCATCGATGGCCATAACATCCCGGTATATGAAACCGGCACCCGGCAATACTCCATTGAGCCGACCATGAATGGCACCATGACCATCACCGTCGTACTTTCCAATCATCAGTACGCAGTAGAGACAATAGCCGTCACCGGCATTGACCGTACATCTCCGGTTCTCGTATCCAATGAATTGAAGAACGGACAGCTGCTCCTGTATCTGCAAGACGAAGAAAACGGCTCCGGCATCGACTATGAACATATTTATGCGGCAGATGGGAACGGAGAACAGATCCTCCCGGTTTCCTGGGACGAAGAGACAGGGTGTGTGGTATTTGATTATCCCTCAGCTTCCCTGAATATTTTCGTTCCTGACCACGCAGGCAACACGTTACAGCTGATTCTGACATTGAAACAATAAAGTACCGGAAAGGAGGCCCTGGAATGAGAAAAAACAGACGAATGATCATCACATCTGTATTTCTCTTCCTGGGTCTTTCCTGTCTTGGCGGCTGTTCCTCTTCGGATGGCAGCCACGCGACCTCCGACGCCCAGACAGCAACGGCGGCCGCCAATATCGCCGGCACCTCCGGAGAAAATGCCGGAGCTTCTGACAGCCACAGGGAGACCATCACCGATGTCACGCTCCCGGAAGAATCCGGCACGATCACCTACGGAAATGAAGCCGTCTCCATTGACGCTTCCAACACATCCGACGGCTATGTGATGATCCGCTACCAGGGTGCTTCCGACATGGCCAAGCTGCAGATCACCATCCCGGACGAGACCGTATATACCTATACCCTGCTGCCGGACACCGACAGTGCATTCCCCCTGTCCGGTGGAGACGGCACCTACAGCATCGCTGTTCTGGAGCACGCCTATGATAATATGTACGCCATGGCTTTTTCCCAGGAGATCAGCGTGACACTCGCCGATGAGTTCCGCCCGTTTCTCTGCCCGAACCAGTATGTGTGGTATACAAAAGAAAGCCAGACCGTACAGCTTGGCATCTCCCTCTCCGATCAGTCTGCCGACGATCTGGATTATGTGCAGAACGTTTACAACTATGTGATTGAACATATTACCTACGACAAGGAAGCAGCGGCAAACATTTCTGCCAATTACATTCCGGATGTGGATGCCACCCTGGCATCCGGCAAGGGCATCTGCTTCGACTATGCTTCCCTCATGACCGCCATGCTGCGCTCCCAGGGTATCCCCACCCGGCTGGATGTGGGCTATTCCGGCACCGCCTACCACGCCTGGATCAGCGTATATCTGAAGGAATCCGGCTGGGTCAGCGGCATCATCGAATTCGACGGCAAAAACTGGACGCTGATGGATCCCACACTGGCCGCCAGCAACAGCAGCAAAGAAGTGAAAAAATACATCGGCGACGGAAGCAATTATACTGTAAAATATGTATATTAGTTTACAGTGTACAAAGGTCTGAGCCCGTTTGTGCTTGCACAAGAACGGGCGTAAGATCTTGGTACACGCCCCGGCATGAGCATAAAAGCGGAGCGAATGCTTCGCGATATGCGAATGTCGAGGTGGGATTGTGGGAGTGCAACGCACGGAGCAATCCCTGTAAAGACCTTGGTTAATATAGGAGGCTGATCATGGATACCAAACGATTCACAAACAGTGAGCTTTCTTCCTTCTGCGGACAGCTCGCCCTTATTTTACGATCCGGCATTTCGGCCACAGAAGGGCTGACGGTGATGCTGGACGATATGACCGACAACACGGAACGGGCCATTTTACAGCAGATTCTGGAAAAACAGGAGGAGACCGGCAACCTTTATCCGGCGCTGGCATGCACGAACCTGTTCCCGGCCTATCTGCTGCAGATGGTGAAGATCGCCGAGGAAACCGGCACGCTGGACGAGGTGATGCAGGCCTTGAGCGACCACTATGCCCGGGAGGACGCCATCATGCACAGCATCCGCAGCGCGGTTGCCTATCCCGCCGTCATGGCAGGCATGATGATCGCTGTGATCATTATCCTTCTCGTGAAGGTCATGCCGATCTTCAACCAGGTATTCATCCAGCTGGGCACGGAAATGACTGGGATTTCCCGGGGGCTCATGAACGTAGGTACCGTTCTTAACCGATACTCCATGTTTTTCCTGGCTTTGCTCGTCCTGCTCCTTGCGGCTGGCCTGACCCTCTCCCATTCCGCCAAAGGCCGCAGCTCTTTTTACGAAATGCTCTGTCATTTCCACCTTTTCCGCACGCTGCGGGATGAGATCAGCACCTGCCGGTTCGCAGGCGCCATGGGACTGACGCTGCGCAGCGGTCTCGACCCGGAACGCAGCCTGGAGCTGGTGCAGAACCTGATGGAGGATCCCGTATTTTCCACCAGGACAAAGGATTGCCTGGAAAAACTGCGCGCCGGGGAGGATTTCGGTGACGCCATGCATACCAGCGGCCTGCTGTCCGGTCTGTACGCCCGCATGGTACTGCTGGGCATCCGCACCGGCGAGACCGAAAAGGTGATGGACGATATCGCCCGGATTTCTCAGGAAAATCTGGACAACCAGATCGGACAGATCTTGTCTGCCATCGAACCCACGCTGGTCATCGCCCTTTCCCTCATCGTGGGCGTGATCCTTCTGTCTGTCATGTTCCCGCTCATGGGCATCATGTCCGGCATTTAACGGAAAGGAGCGACTGCCATGGCACGGTTTCAGGAAAAACGATCCCCCTCGGTATTTCGGGGCCTGCAGCTGTCCGTCTGCATGTTTGTACTGATTTTTGCCCTGTTTTTCTTCGGTATCAGCCATTTGTCAGAGGATACGGTCCGACGGCAGAAAGAGACGCTGGAAAACGCGCTGAACCGCAGCATTACCTACTGCTATGCGGTGGAGGGCGCATATCCGCAGAGCCTGGACTATCTGAAAACCAATTACGGCATTACCTACAACGAAGATTTGTTTTTTGTGGATTACCGGATCTCCGGCGCCAATATTTTCCCGGATGTCACGATCATTGAAAGGAGCGGTGCGCATGCCAGCACAGAGACATCAGAAACACATCATTGATTTTCTGTTTCCTGCTGCCCTGTTCCTTGTGTTCGCAGTGTCGGCCCTGTGCGTCATGCTTCTCGCCGCCGGGATCTACCGCCAGTCCGCGGTGGAAACGGCCAAAAACGACGTTTCCCGCACCGCCCTGTCCTACATCAGTGAAAAAATTCATCAGGGAGACTCCGGGGATGCCGTCCATCTGGGCACCTTTGACGGACTGGATGCCCTGGCCATCCAGCAAACGGTGGGGGACGACAGCTATACCACGTATATTTATCTGTATGAAAAGGAACTGAAAGAGCTGTTCATCAAAGACGACGTACAGGCCCGGGCATCCGCCGGGAAAACCATCCTGTCCATCAGCGATTTTTCCATGGAAGAGCTGAAAAACGGGCTGTTTTCTTTCACCTGTACCGATGAAAACGGAGAAAGCGTTTCCACCATAGTTGCTGTCAGGGGTACCGCAACAAGCAAAAACGAGGTAAACACACAATAACAGCCTAATGACAGGACTCCATTTCCTGTCATACGAAAATATTCTACAGAAAGGAGGCTTCCGCTTATGACACCACAGAAACAGTCCCGCTCATCTGCCCTGTTTCTCACCGAACTGACCCTTGCCATTTTGTTTTTTGCGGCGGCAAGTGCGGTCTGCGTGCAGATCTTCGTCAAATCTCATCTGCTGAGCCTCCATTCCCGGCAGTTGAACCTGGCGGTCAATGAAAGCGCCGCCATTGCAGAGCTCATCGAAGCCTCCGACAGTATGGAAGAGGCAGTGGCACTGATCACCGCACGGTATCCCCTGGCAGAGATTGCCGCCACAAGTACCGATACTGTCGAAAAAAGCCGACGATTCCTCTGGCGAAGAGGCGTCTGCCGGAACAGCAAATGGGGAGATAACGCCGCATCCCCCGGTAGAACTCCGGATTTTCTATGATAAAGAGCTGGCTCCCTGTGAATCTGACAGTCCGGACGCCACACTGGTACTTTCGGTAACGCTTTCTCAGGAAAACCGGGAACTTGATGCGGATCTTCGTACACAAGCAGTCAGCAGTCTGCGATCCGCGGATGCTGTCAGCGACGGTTCTGCAGCAATCACAGATTCTGATCGTCATGATCCTGCCAACAGTGATGCAATCTATACCCTGCAGCTTTCTCATCATCTGCAAAGGAGGGCTTCGCATGAATCATAAACAGCGCTCCGCGCCCTTTACCAACATCGGCTCTTCCTCCCTGCTGGTGGTGTTCCTCGTGCTCTGCCTCTTGACCTTCGCGGTACTGTCATTGTCCAGCGCCCGGAGCGACGATGCCTTCAGTGAAAAGCTGGCCAACCGGAAAACAGCCTACTATACTGCTGTTAATCGAGCGGAAGACGTCCTTTCCTGTATTGACACCGCGCTGGAGCAAGTTCCAAACGACAATGCCACGCTCACACATAATGAGCGAAACGCCGATCAGGGGACTCTCTCATACGCTACGCAAGACACTGACCACACAGATTTCACAGACATTGACGAGAGTATGGATGATACAGATTCTTTTGATACTGCACAGAACGGGAATCGTATGGTTTCTGCCTCTGCTGTGCCTTCTGCAGACAGCACAGCATATGATAAAGAGACGGCTACAGCCCTCCGCGCGATCCTGGCCTTGAACGATGCCGGGCTGCCGGCGCTGGACGGTATTTCCCTGACTTCCACCACGGGTCCGGATGCCGCGGAGCCTTTTATTTCCTTCCAGGTGCCCATCGATGACCGGCAGCATCTGCAGGTCACACTGGAAGTTTCCGGGAATTTTTACGAGATCCGCACCTGGCAGACCATCACAGACACAGACTGGGAAAGCGACGATTCCATCCAGCTCCTTCCCATTGATTGAGGTGAATCCTATGAATACTGATGCAAAAACACTTCTGGAACAGGCAGTTGCCCGGCAGGCCTCCGACATTTTTATCATTGCCGGTCTGCCGGTGTCCTTCCGCAGGCAGAACCAGATTTTAAAAGAAAATGAAGAAAAGATGCTGCCGCCAGACACGGAACAGCTTCTGAAAGAAATTTACGAGCTGGCAGACCACCGGGATATCCACAGACTGTACGAGACCGGCGATGACGATTTTGCCTTCGCCCTGCCCGGTGTCTCCCGCTTCCGTGTCAGCGCTTACAAGCAGCGCGGCGCCCTGTCTGCCGTGATCCGCGTTATCACCTTTCATCTGCCGGATCCGAAAGAACTGGGCATCCCGGATTATGTCATGTCCCTGGCCGACGAGCGAAAGGGTATGGTGCTGGTGACCGGCCCTGCGGGCAGCGGCAAATCCACCACCCTGGCCTGCATAATTGACCGCATCAACCAGACCCGGGAGGATCACATCATCACCCTGGAAGACCCGCTGGAATTCCTGCACCGCCATGGCCGCTCCATCGTCAGCCAGCGCGAAATCAACGTGGACACGGAAAGCTATGTCACAGCCCTTCGTGCAGCGCTGCGCCAGAGCCCGGATGTTATCCTGCTGGGAGAAATGCGGGACTATGAGACGATCAACATTGCCATGACCGCCGCGGAGACCGGCCATCTGCTATTCTCCACCCTGCATACCATCGGTGCAGCCAACACCATCGACCGCATCATTGACGTTTTTCCGGCCAACCAGCAGCATCAGATTGCCGTCCAGCTCTCCCTGGTACTCACTGCTGTCATTTCCCAGCAGCTTGTTCCCGGCGTGGATGGCCGTATGCTCCCGGCCTTCGAGATCATGACCGTGACACCCGCCATCCGCAATATGATCCGGGACAGCAAGATCCCGCAGATCGAGGGCGTTATCAATTCCTCCGCCAAAGAGGATATGATTTCCATGGATGCCAGCCTGCTTTCCCTGTTTAAGAAAGGACAGATCACGAAAGAAACTGCCCTGACCTACGCCACCAACCCGGAGATGCTGGGGCGAAAGCTGATCTGATGGCGCACTCCTGGCCGTCTGCATGAAAACAGCATTTTATCTCCTGCGCTTTCCCCCGCAGCTTACAGTATACGATCCCTGTCACCGTGCTGATGGTCGTGGCCACAATGGCCGGGCCGATGACCGCCGTGGGATCTACGCTTCCGTACTGGCTGCGGTACGCGATGATATTCACCGGGATCAGCTGCAGTGAAGAAATATTCAATATGAGAAAATCACACATTTCATTACTGGCCGTCCCAGGCGCCACCGGCACCGCGCGGGCGGCCTTTTTCGCGCTTCGATTTCTTCGTTCCTCTTCTAATTTTGCCAGGGCATCCATCGCCTTTAACCCGGACGGCGTAGCTGCCCACCCCAGCCCCAGCACATTGGCGATAATATTGGCCGTAATATGCACTTTTGCCTCATGTCCTTTCGGGATATCCGGGAACAGCCAGTTCACAAAAGGCTGCACCGCACGCGTCATTTGCCCCGTAAGACCGGACTCTTCCGCAATTCGCATCAGGCCGCTCCACAGCGCCATGACGCCAGTCATTGTAATGCATAAATATACACTTTCTCTGGCCGCCTCCAGCACACCGTCCGAAATTTCCGTCATCGTACCGGCAAATCCGCCATATGCGATCCCCAGCAAAAGCATTCCCGCCCATAATCCATTCAACATCCGATTACCTGCCGCTCCATTCTCTTCCCTTTTCCTATACCTATGACGGCAGATTCTGTTTATTCCTGATTGATTTTGCAAATAAACCCCCATCTAAAATGCATTTTTGTACACTTATTGAGTTTTTTTGCCTTTATTCGATGTTAAGAAAAATTATTATTGAAATTTTGACAAGACACTAGTATAATCATGAATAAAGAAGTGAGCTTGAACGCAGGAGGATATCATGAAAAATACCGGTGTAATCAGACGTCTGGATGAACTGGGTCGAATTACACTTCCCATGGAACTGCGTAAGTCAATGAATCTCAAAGAGCGCGATGCCCTGCAGATTTCCGTTGATAATGGCCGGGTTGTTTTGGAAAAATATACACCCTGTGACATATTCACGGGTGCTACCGAAGATCTGGTCGAGTTCCGTGGAAAGAAAATTTCCAAAAGCACCATCCGCGAACTGGCAAAACTACTCGAAGAAGAAGCGTAAGCTTTTTCACGACGAAAGGGTTGCAGGCGAAGCAATGTCTATCTGCACGATATACAGACATTGCTTTTCCAACAACCCTTTTTCGTATCTATCTATTCTTTTATTTTTCTTCTGCATCCAGCAGCATTTTATATACATCCCGCTTAGAGATACCCCGATCCTTCGCCACCTGCTTCATGGCCTCTTTCCGATCCATTCCGCCGGCTTCATAGTGGGCCATATGCTCTTCCAGCGGCATTTCCAGCCAGTTCTGCTGCTTCTCGGCCTCCATTTCCTCCCGGCTTCTTCCTTCCAGAACGAGGACACATTCTCCTCTCGGCGGATTTTCTTTATAATAAACCAGCGCCTCGGAAAGCGTTGTCAGAAAAAACGGTCTCATGCTTTTTCGTCAGCTCCCGGCAGATGGTCAGCTTCCGGTCTCCCAGCGCTTCCTGCAGCACCTCCAGCGTCTGAATCAGCCGGTGCGGCGCTTCATACAGGATGATCGTCCGCGTCTCCACCTTCAGCTCTTCCAGTATCGCCTGTCTTTCCTTCTTGTCCTGGGGCAGGAAAGCCTCAAAGCAAAACCGTCTCGTGGATCTGCCGGAAATGATCAGCGCATTGATGCAGGCCGCAGGCCCCGGAATGGGCGTCACGGTGATCCCGGCTTCGTGGCACATCCGCACCAGCTCTTCCCCCGGATCGGAAATCCCCGGCGTTCCCGCATCGGTGATCAGCGTCACGCTCTTGCCTGCCAGCATCTGCTCCACCAGATAGTGGCCTTTTTCGATCTTGTTGTATTCATGATAGCTGGTCATAGGCGTGTGAATGTTAAAATGATTCAGCAGCTTGATGCTGTTGCGCGTATCCTCGGCGGCGATCAGATCGGCCTCCAGAAGCGAGCGCACGGCCCGGAAGCTCATATCCTCCAGATTACCGATGGGCGTCGCACACAAATACAGTTTTCCTGCCATAGAACTGCTCCTTTCCCTCAATATCCATACACATCATAGATCTCATCCGTGTAAACGCCGGGGCGCTGGTACACGATCAGCGGCTTTTCCACCGTGATCCGCGGACGGCCGCCCCTGCACGCCTCGATGAGCACCATGTTTGGCTCCCGATCCACGTAAGGATATACCAGCCGCATCCGCTTGGGCTCCAGCTTATATTTCCCCAGCACGCCGAAAATCTCCGCCAGCCGGAAGGGCCGGTGCACCATATAAAACCGCCCCTGGGGCTTCAGAAGCCCTGCTGCCGCCTGCACCACATCCTCCAGCGTGCACAGGATCTCATGCCGGGCAATGGCCCTGGCTTCGTTAGGGTTCGTCAGCCCGTGCTGCCCGGTCATATAGGGCGGGTTGGACGTCACCACGTCAAAGGAAGCAGGCCCGAACAGGCGCACTGCTTCCTTGATATCTCCTGTGACAATCTCCACGCTGTCCTCCAGGGAATTGTACGCCACGCTTCTCCTGGCCATGTCCGCACTTTCCTCCTGGATCTCCAGACCGGCGAAATAGCTTCCCTCGGTCTTGCCCCGCAGAAGAATGGGGATAATGCCCGTGCCGGTACCCAGATCAGCCGCGCGCTCCCCCTTTTTCACCCGGGCAAACCCGGAAAGCAGCACCGCATCCATCCCGAAGCAGAATCTGCCCGGATCCTGGATGATTTTGTAACCGTTTCTCTGCAGGTCATCCAGCCGTTCCCCCGGCTTTAACTCAGTTGTCATTCAGCTTTGATTTCCCTTCTTTTTTCTCCAGCGCTTCCAGCTGCTTTAACTCCTTATCGGAAATATTGCCGTCCCTGTTGTCTTTTCCATCCCGGTTGTTCTTATTTTCCTTCCGGCGCTTGGGCTTGAATTTCAGCTGGCTCACCTTGT
Source organism: Oscillospiraceae bacterium NTUH-002-81 (assembly GCA_032620915.1). Classification (NCBI taxonomy): domain Bacteria; kingdom Bacillati; phylum Bacillota; class Clostridia; order Eubacteriales; family Oscillospiraceae; species Oscillospiraceae bacterium NTUH-002-81. Next base: position 83,384 of record CP136052.1, on the reverse strand, counting down.
AGTCGCGGATCTCCTTCTCGTCGCCTACGGCCACAACCACTTTTACCATCTGCCGCAGGACGCTGACGCTCTGCACCTCTCCCTTGCAGCCGTCATCCGTCGTCACATAGTCGCCGATGCCCGGCAGGCGGCTGTTCAGGTACTCATACGTCTCTTCCTCATTTTTCAGGCAGCACATCAGGCGGCCGCACACCCCGGAAATCTTCGTGGGGTTCAGGGACAGATTCTGCTCCTTCGCCATCTTGATGGAAACCGGCGCAAACTCAGACAGGTAGGAATGGCAGCACAGCGCCCGGCCACAGATGCCGATACCGCCCACCAGCTTCGTCTCGTCCCGCACGCCGATCTGCCGCAGCTCGATCCTTGTCTTGAACACCGCAGCCAGATCCTTCACCAGTTCCCGGAAATCGATTCTTCCGTCCGCGGTAAAATAAAACAGCACTTTGTTGTTGTCAAACGTATACTCCGCATCGATCAGCTTCATTTCCAATCCGTGCTTATGGATCTTCTCCAGGCAGATCTTAAATGCGTTCTTCTCCTTCTCCCGGTTCTTTGCCTCCACGGCATCGTCCTCCTTGGTGGCAACCCGGATCACCGGCTTCAGCGGCTGAATGACCTTGTGATCATCCACTTCCTTGCAGCCCACAACGACAGTTCCATATTCTACTCCCCCGCGCGGTCTCCACGATGACATGCTGTCCCTTTCGGATGTTCAGCTTCTGTGGATCAAAGAAATAAATCTTCCCGGCCGTGCGGAATCTCACACCGATTACAGTTATCATGTTAATTCTCCTTTATAGTAAGTAACAGCAGCTCCAGTACCAGGTCAAAGTTCACGTTGGCTTTCAGCCGTGCCCGCGCCCTGTCCACTGCCTGTATCATCTCTTCCAGCCCCTCATAGGAGCTTTTTCTCGCCCGCGCTGTGATGGCGGACAGATCCTCCCGAAAAATCAGGGAATTGGCGTCCTGGGTGGCTTTAAACATCAGCACATCCCGCAGCCAGATTGTCACGATATCCAGAAACGAGTCGATATCGTTCTTATAATCGCTGATCTTCTTCACCGCATCCATCAGCTCATACAGCTCCATCCGGTCTGTCTCATGCAGCAAGGACAGCGCCTCGTCCTTCATTACCGCAAACGTCTCCGAGGAAGCCAGCTGCACCGCCTTCCCCACATTTCCCTGCGCAAATTTCAGGCTCACATCCGCCTGGTAATCCGGTATCTTCATTTTGTCCATCAAATACTCCCTGATATCTTGATCCCTGACCGCCTTCAGATTCAGCCGCACGCAGCGGGACAGAATCGTCGGAAGCAGCCGGTCTGCATTGTTCGCCAGCAACAGAATCACCGCATAGGCCGGCGGCTCCTCGATCGTCTTCAGCAGCGCATTCTGCGCCTGCACCGTCATCAGATCCGCGTCTGCCACAATATAAATCTTATATCTGGAACTGTAGGGCTTGATCTGGATGTCACCGTTGAGCTGGGTGCGGATGTCCTCCACACTGATGGTGTTGGGCTTCTCATGGGTCACCCGAATGATATCCGGCTGGTTATTCGTCAGCGCCTGCTTGCAGGAATGACATTCCATGCATGGGTCAATCCCCCCTGCTTCGCACTGCAGCGTCATGGCAAAACAATCCGCCAGCAGCTTCTTGCCGCTGCCCGGTTCCCCGTTCAGCAAATAGGCATGGGAAACCTTTCCCATACGAATCGCATTCTGCAAATGCCAGATGATCTGTTCATGTCCCACAATGTCACCAAATCCGGCCATAGCCTGTTCCTCCTTAAATTATATCATACCAAAAACGTCTTTTATAGTATTTTTTCAGGCTGCGCGATTCTGCGAATGGCGCGGCTGAACTGCTGCCTTTTATTTATTTTCTTCAATATAACGGAGTATTTCCCCGCAGCACCGTTCCAAGTCATCATTGACAAAACGCCGGTTGATCCCAGCTGCCGCCAGCTTTTCTTCCGAAAAATCAGCGCAGTCCGCCAGAAATCTCCGGCAAAACTCCGCATAGCGGGGCGTCTCCTGCAGCCGTTCCCTTGCCAGCGCCCGGGACAGCCGTTCCCCGTCCTCCAGCTCCACATACACCGGCACCACCTGTTTTTCACCAAAATAGCTTTTCAGCTTCTCATAGGATTCCAGCGTCCCGATGGTGAGATAGCTTGTTTTGGCAAGATCAATCCCTTCCTCCGCGGTAAAATACGTCCACACGCCATACATGGTGTCATAAGACCGGGCCTCGATGACCTTGCCCGCCGCCAGCAGCGCCTCATACCGCGCCCTGTCCACGAAATGATACTCCCGTCCTTCCGCCTCTCCTTCCCGGATCGGCCGGGTCGTATAGAGTACGATCCGCTCCAGTCCCAGCCCCGGTGCTTCCATCAACCGCCGGTAGATCGTATCCTTTCCCGATGCACTTTTTCCCATCACACAAAATATTTTACCCATATATCCTTCATTTCCCGGGTGTCTCGTATATCACCCGCAATTTTTCTCCTGTCAAATCCCGCATGCCCTCCAGTGACATGCCCTGCCGCCGATACCGCTCCAGCTGCGCCAGCAGCTCCGGCACGATCCGCTCCCCCGGCGCTGCCAGCGGAATACCCGGCGGATACAGATAGATCCATTCCGCACTGATGCGCCCCGCCGTATCAGGCAGCGGCAGTTCCTCCCAGGGAGCATCCTCCGCCGCAGAAAGGCGCATGATCTGTGGAAGGCGAAGCAAGGCATCCGAATGTACGGGTTCTTTTTCATACCGTTTCTTTTCTCCGACTTTATGCTTCGTTGTATTATCTATCGTCTCCGCCGCCCGGGCCAACCGCGCAAAATTCTCCCGGCTGTCCATGACGCTGCTTAACGCCAGTGCATAACTGCCCGCCGCCATTTCCAGTTCAATGCCAAACTGCTGCCGGAACTGCTGGCTTAATGCCTCTCCGCCGACACCGGCGTCTTTTCCCGAGAAAATCAGCTTGGACAGATCCAGCCCGTAGATACTGGCAGTGCCCACCACTTCCTCACCGACCAGATGCAGATGAGAAAGTTTTCCCATCTTTTTCCGAAATTCCGTTAAGTTATCCACATATGCCGCAAACGCCTGCGCTCCTTCCGTGGATAACCAGGCCATACACTGGTCAATGGAGGCCATCAGCACGTAAGAAGGGCTGCTGGTCTGATACACTCCCAGATAACGGCCAAGCCGGTCTTCTAGGAACCGCGCCTGCTCCCCCGGCACCTGCCGGGATATATGCAGAAGCGCCGTCTGGGTCAGAGAAGGCAGCGTCTTGTGCACACTCTGGATCACCACATCCGCCCCCAGCTCCAGCGCACTGTCCGGAAAATAAGGCGAAAACGCCAGATGCGCGCCATGGGCCTCATCCACAATGAGAAAAAGCCCCCGTTCATGGACGATCTGTGCAATTTTGCGAATGTCAGATACCACACCGTCATAGGTAGGGGAGGTGACGATCACCGCCTGGACGCCAGGATGTTCTTCCAGCAGCCGTTCCACCCGTTCCGGAGAAATGCCGCCATTGAGGCCGTACCGCCGCTCCTGCTCCGGGTAAACATACACCGTTTCCAGACCCAGCAGCGACGCCGCATGGTAGACTGCTTTGTGACAGTTGCGGGCCATGAGCAGCTTCCCTCCTTTGGACACACAGGCGCTTACCGCAGACAGAATGCCCGCCGAGCTTCCATTGATGAGAAAAAACGTCCGCCGGGCACCATACACCCGGGTCGCCCGCTCCTGGGCTGCTTTGAGAATCCCTTCCGCATGATGCAGATTGTCAAACCCGTCAATCTCCGTGATATCGAAAGAAAAGGGATCCGCAAATCCCCATTTTCCCATATTTCTCTTGTGGCCCGGCATATGAAACGGGCAGGCATCCCCCGCTCCGTAAGCTACCAGCTTCTCATACAGACTTTCCACTTCCTGCTGCTCCTTTTCCCAGAACGTATGCATTTTCATGCACATTTTCTCCATCATACCATAAAAACCCCGGGTTGTCATTTCTGACAATCCCGGGGAACATCCTTCTTTTCATTCATTTACCTGCATCTTATTGTTGCCGCCTCTGGTACTGTCGTTTTGTGTCAACCTCACATACTCTGCAACCAAGACAAAATTCTTCAAATCATCCTCGCTCAACCCACGAAAAACAAACAAGTCATTATAGACAGGTATGGCTTCTGCCATATCCACAGCTTCTACATGGAACGCTCCGCTGACAAGATCAATCCCAACCAGCGCATTGCCTGTTCGGTAACACCGAATGTCTGGCCGTGTGCCGTCCTCTAATTTGTCGTTAGGGTGTGCATTCTCCATAATGTTGGCGGCGGCAGCGGCCTGAAACGCATAGTCGTCGGCTTCATTTCCGCAATCTTTTCGGGAGTTAATTCGGATAAAATCATGCTACTCTCCTCATTTCTCATAAATAGTTTTCCCAAATTCATACGCTTCTTTTAAGTGGTTGGTTTTGTCAATTTGAGGTTTCCCATTTGTATCACCACAACCGCCAGCCAAAAGCATTCCCTTATCATGAAAGCCGATATAGTTTATCACGGCAAATTTATAATAGGATACAGCCTGCTCATACGTCCAGAACAAATCATCAGCAGAAGTCATAAGCAATGCGGCATCTTTGACCGGGTATTTCTCATATCAGCCCAATGGAGGAGTTGGGTCTTCTTCTGCAATACAGTAAAATCTCTCAATAAATGCTTTTAACTTAGATGAAATTGTCCAGAACAGCAACGGCGAAGCAAAAACGATCAAATCAGCTGCTTTTATTTTGGGAACAAGTCCATTGAATCCGTCTTTCTGCACACAAGGCTTCCCATAGCGGCACGCATTACAGCCTATGCACCCTTTCACCTCAACTTTATTAAGCGAGATGATTTCTACATCATGTCCCGCATCCACAGCTCCCTGTGCGAAAGCGTTCACCAGTTGTCGCGTATTCCCTTTGGGGCGACCTCCACCCAATATCACCAATATTTTCTTCATAAATAGCTCCTTTGTTGAACGCATATCCCTGTGCCAACTTATAAAGGCCGCGGATTTCTCCACAAACTTGAATTTTCAAATTAGTCTTTGCAAATAATCTTTGAACCTTTACCATCAATTACAATTCCCTGATGGTTGTTAATTGGGCATAGATTCAAATCCGAAAATTCAGTCATTATTTTCTCAGTAACTTTCTTAAATGGTGCTGTAAGATAATGCGGAAGAACATAGAAATCAATCAAATCAAGCCCTGCATCATCTTCTTGTGAGTAGTCCTCCGGTTTTTCATCCATTTGTTCAATATATTGGATAGTTGGAGCGCATATAATCGCACCCGCCGATTCACCAATCATCAGTTTTCCCTTTGCCAATTCCTTCTTCAATAGCTCATCCGTTCCCGTTTTACGGAGCTGGTCCATAAGGAAGAAAGAATTTCCACCAGTAAAATATATCACATCCGCATCTTCAAAAACGGACTGTATCGTTAAATAAGCCTCCGTTGAAATATCAATTTCCGTTACGGCTGCTCCCAGTTTATTGAATAGCTTTCGAGCCGAGCCGACATAACCGGTGTAGCCTTCACGCAGCGATGCTGTTGGAATAAATGCGACTTTTTTGTTATCAAATTCTTCTTTTATCAAACTTCCTACACTTGAAAAGTGCGAACATAAAAACAGTTTCATCCATATCCTCCTTAATAAATTCCGATTTGTTCCATTCATTTCATACCCATCTTCCTGCCCTTCGGACAGGAAGTATCCCTCGCTCAAAGAGCTCGGTCAATTCAATTTTATTATGTCAAAAATGGCATTAGATAAAATGGTTTCAATAATAGATTTTCCTCTTTCCCTGCATCTTTCTGTGACAATAAATATATGTTATGCACACTCTGCGAAAACTTTTTGTAAAACATCTTGATCGACTCATGTTTTCCCGATTCCGAAGACTTTATCTCAAAAGCATTTATTTTACTGCCTTCTGAAATCAGGAAATCAACTTCATAATAATGTGTACTGCCAGCCTTTTCCCATGTATGGTAGTAAAGTTCTCTACCGGACGCCGCAATCATTTGGGCAACAAGATTTTCATAAAGATACCCCAGATTTGCCGGTAATTTATCAGACAATAATTTTGCATATACATCATTTTCCGCTGCCGCTCGGTCAATAAACATCAGCGTCACGAATAACCCGGTATCCGAAAGATATAATTTGTAGCTGTCAAAATCTTTTGTGTCTGTCAGACTAACCCTTGGATCTGTTGAATTATAACATGGTAAAATTGTTTTAGAATCAATCAATTCATTCTTTTTGTATTTCCATTTGACCATGAATAATATACGACCAATTTCTTTGCCATATTTCCGTAACTCCTTTCATCTTATAATGGCTGTCTGCAGTTCCTGCACGCCCAGTCGGCTACTGCCGATTCTGCAGATGCTGCGTCCGCACCATGAACCGCAATGCCTGATCCAAATACTGCGCCTTTGCAGATTTTTCTAAGGTCACGTTCACTGTTTCCAAGTCCGCTCCCTTCATGTGTCATAAGCGCCATCACTTTCTTGCCTGTAAAATCGAGTCTCTCCAGCTGGGTAAATACTGCTACCGGATAGGTTCCCCACCAGCAGGGGCCACACACGAAAATGTTGTCATAATCCGAAATATCATCCAAATATTTCTTCAATTCCGGCCGCGCATTTTCCTTTAATTCACAACCTGCTTCCTCTGTACATTTATGATAATCCTTTGAATAGTCATTTACCGTTTCAACTTCAAAAAGATCTCCGCCTACCGCTTTCTGAATAAACTCTGCACAAATTTCTGTATTGCCTTTTTTCAAATCAACAATACTTCCATTCACATAGTTCTCACCTTTTCTTGAATAATATATGATCAAATTGCTTGACATTCTGCTACCTCCTGCTCATGTTCTTTTTCTCTGGATAGCTTTATCATAATTCCATCGCGCTTCTCAATCAAATCTTTATTCTTATCATATTGATCATTATAACTAATCATTTGATTCTACAATCGGGAATCTATCTGGGGGGGCCATCTGGTCGAATGAGTGACTTCCCAAAAATAAATTTTTCGCCCTTATTCATTTGTGGCATAAACACACCTCATTAAGTTGCCATTTATTTTTCTTCCATAGATTCCTTATTATCAACTTCATTTACCAGCAACATCTCTTTTGCACCTTCATAGGGTAATTCATACGGAGCTGTCGGCATATAACTAATTCCTGATTTACAAGTTACACACCGCATACAATGGGATATTTACCATCCATCCCTGGTCCATATATTTTAAAGCTGAAAAACGTACCGCTTTCTCAGGATGAAATTTATCACAATATGCTTTTAAACTCTGCGACCGTATATTCGTCTCTGCTTTTACTTCAACAGGTATAATCATATCCTCTTTTTGAATCATGAAATCCTGTTCAAAAGTCGCTTTTTCCGTTCCATAGTAATAGGGCGTATACGGGGTATCTGAAATGAACTGCTGCAGCACATATTGCTCCGTGAGAGCGCCCTTGAATTCTACAAAGATATCATTTCCTTCCAGTATGGATGTCGCCGGAAGTTCACTGAGCGCTCCAAGCAGTCCAACATCCAGCATAAATAATTTATACGCATTCATACTCTGATAAGCTTTTAAAGGCATATGCGGTTCGTTTACACGAGGAACCTTATAAATCAATCCGCAATCCAACAGCCATTGAATCGCTATTTCAAACTCACTGCTGCGGGCCCCCTTTTTTATCTGGCCAAAAAAGAATTTTTTATTTTCTTTTGCCAGCTGCATCGGAATAGAATTCCACACCATTCTGATTCTCGGCAGTACTTTACTTTCAATATGCTTTCCAAAATCTCCTTCATACTGTCTTAATATATCACTTTGAATCTTTCTTACCTCTATATAATCTTTGTCCGCCCGAAAAGCATCAACGACTGCAGGCATTCCTCCGGTGTAATAATAATTTTTTAACCAGAAAAGATATTTGTCCGCGAAATTATCTATAATAGCATATTCCTTCGTTTTCAATGCATCGGCCAATCCATTTTCTCCCATAGCATATAAAAACTCTCTGAAGTTAAGCGGATATAAATCCAGCAGATCAACCTTCCCCACCGGATACGATACGCCTTCATGGATTGCTACCCCCAGCAGCGATCCCGCCGCTACAATATGATATTCCGGCGCCTCTTCACAAAAATACTTCAAAGATTCCAGCACTTTTGGCGCATTCTGAATCTCATCCAGAATAATCAATGTATCCCCGGGAGTGATGGTTACGCCTGATTCAATATTTAAATTCATAATGATCCGTTTAACATCAAAATCATTTTCAAAAACCGCATCCATCCGTTGATTATTATAAAAAGAAATATATGCTGTTTTCTCATAACAGTTTTTTCCAAATTCTTTCATCAGCCATGTTTTTCCAACCTGTCTGGCGCCCATGATAATTAAAGGTTTTCTTTTTTTCTTCTCTTTCCACTGTAAAAGATCATCCATCGCAAACCGAAGCATTATCCCACCATCCTTTCCCAAATAGTATATCGCATTTTTTCAGATCTATTCAAGTATATTTTTCACATTTTTTCTTACCTATACATCTCCTGATCTTACATTTTTTCTTCTCTATTCATAACAAAAAGCGTACGAACTCATCAAAACTTCATACGCTTTTTCACAGATACTTTTATTGTTTGGTTTACAAATTGGAATTTATATAATTATCTCTCTAACTTTCCCCATTTTATAGGCTTTCCCGCCTGTCCATTAGTGAAATGATATATAGTTTCCCTTATTTTTGCCCTTATGAGATAATCACAAGGGAAATAAGGGAAATTTTTTAGTCATTGCCTACCACTTTATCAAGAAGCCGAACCGATTTTCGTTTCGCATCTCTTGTGGAGTGAGCATAGACGTTCATTGTGGTACTGACATCTGAGTGTCCTAACAATTCCTGCACATCTTTTGGGGCAGCTCCATTTGCTAAAAGGTTGCTTGCATAGGTGTGACGTAACTGGTGGAAATGAAAGCCTTCAAATCCCTCTAATGTTTTTGCTACCTTTCTGCATACCGTTCCCAAAGTAGTCGGAAGTTCCAGACAGCCATCAGGTCTTAAGCAGACGAAAGAAATTTCTTTATAATCTGCCGGGACTTCCTCTGTTCTGTCTAAGCAATAATACTCGTAGTACACTCTGTTTTTCTCTTTGACCTCTTTGTAGTAGTTCGTGTGATAAAGTTCTCCATACTGCATTCGATTTTTTAACTGCTCTTTCCGGGCATTACGGAAAATCTCTACCAGCGTATCTCCAAAATCAACAATCCTCACTTTTTTCCGCTTGGTTGGTCCGATGATATATTTGCGTTTTGAGCCATCATATCGGATGCTGCGTCTTATGGTAAGGCATTGTTCTTCCAGATTTACGTCCTGCCATGCCAAACCACAGGCTTCTCCAATACGAAGCCCGGCATAATAGGCTATCTGGATTGGAAGTATTGCGACTGGGTTCTTTTTTTGAAGATACGTAAGCAGTCTTTCATAATCTTCTCGTGAAATTGGTTGGATATTTCCGTCCATGTCCTCATCCGAAAACAAATCAACTTCGTCCGTCTGATACCGCAGTTTAATATACTGCATGGGATTGAACGTAATATACTGTTTTGGAAATACTGCAAAGCGGAAGGACTGCTGCATGACTGCGGAAAAAGAATGGATGTAATCTTTGCTGTAACCCTTTTTCTCTTTTCCATCGGGATGAACTCCCCCAAAGGAAAGCAAATCAAAGAAGGATTGCAAATGCTCAGAGGTTACATTTTTTAATTTCCGTTCTGCCAATGGGTGTTTCTTGATATTTCGGATTGTTCCGAGGTAATTCTCCACAGTACCATTGCTGAGCGTACCTGTTTTTAATTCCTCCTCTGCCCACACATCCAGAAGTTGTCCGACTGTGAGATTTTCCGCTTTGGCAACAAATTTCTTTTTTTCATAATCATCCATTGCCTGACGGAGCAGCTTTTCAGTTTCACTTTTGCTTTCTGTTCCAACGCATTCTTTTTGAACAAGATTGCCGCTTGCGTCCTCTACATAGAAGCGGTAGTACCATTTCTTTCCTTTTTTTCTTACAGATCCTTTTGCCATAATCGTATATCTCCTTTCGATATTAGACAATCGGAACTGATGAAATGCTTCGTGCGTGTAAGTATATCATAACTCCGGTTGTCTTACTATACCGATTCGGAATCTTCGTATAAGACTTCTGATAAAAGATTTGCAAGCCTTTGTTCTGCTGTTTTTGGTTTCTTGGAATAGAGCCTTACAACGTCTGCCATCTCATTAAGAGCATTGATGGTAGGAGTGATTTCCCTTAAGAACATAATCTCATTATATTCCTCATTCGATTCAAACCCTATTGTTTTGGCAATATCCGTCTGACCAGCATTCCCCTTGAAATTTTTGCAGGCGAACTGGAAGGAATCCAAAAACAGACCATATTGTTTTAACATCAGCAGTAATAAATCTTTTGAAAAAGCATCTTCTTCTTTGGTAAGGGCAAGCGGTAACTGTTCCAGAATATCTCCCATCGCATCACGAATCTGTAACTCTCTCTTATCCGTAATGTCGGTTTCATATTCATCTGTTTCCCCTTTGAGCCATTCCACAGATACATGGAGTGCTTCCGAAAGACCTTCCAGCACCATTTTTTTCGTATTGTCAATCGAACCATTCTCATAACGCAGGATTGTAGAAGCGGTAACCCCCATCTTTTCTGCGACATAAGGCTGTGTCAGATTCAATTCCAGACGGCGCTGTTTTACTCTGCTGCCTATCAGCTTGCGTAGTTCTTTATCTTTCATGCTGACTGCCTCCTTTTTCGGTATGTATGAATTATAGCATTGTTTTTCCAAAATTGCAATATGCAACATAAAGTTTGTTTTTGATATTTCGTAACGCTTGACAAAAAGATATGAAAAGGATATACTTACATCACAAGAATTGCATAATGCAATTTATAAGGAGGTGATTATATGACGCAAAGAAAAATTGCATTATCCATCGAAGAAGCTGCTGACTATACGGGAATCGGCAGAAATACCTTAAGACAGCTTGTAGAATGGAAGAAACTTCCAGTATTAAAGGTTGGTCGCAAAGTCCTGATTAAAACCGATATTCTGGAAATGTTTATGGAAGCTAATGAAGGTCGTGATTTGAGGGATAGAGGAAATGTAAAAGCCGTAACAAGAACTGCGGCAAATTAAAAAGGCGGCTTCCGAAGAAACCGCCAAAGGTTCTATCAGACCGAAGCCATGATATACCTACACGCAAGAAGATTATACCATGTGCTTCTTCTGATACGCAACCGAGAACTTATGTTTGTGAAGGAAAGGAGAATGTAAGAATGGCAAAATCAACAAAAAGTTATGAAGAACGAATGCTTGAAATGGAAAAGAAGGAACAGGAAAGCCTTGAAAAAGCAAAACGATATGCAGCACAGAAGAAAGAACTTCTAAAACGAAAGAAAGCCGAAGAAAGTAAAAAACGAACCCATAGGCTCTGTCAGGTTGGCGGTGCGGTGGAATCCGTTCTTGGTGCGACTATTGAGGAGGAAGACATCCCAAAGCTGATTGGTTTTCTGAAAAAGCAGGAAGCCAATGGGAAATTTTTCTCAAAGGCAATGCAGAAAGAAACAAATACCGATATGGAGGAAGTGTAATGGCGGATGGGATGAGTTTTTCATTCCCTTCATTGCTTTTTCATGAAGGGCGCACTTATGGACAACCAGAGGTCGTCCCAATAAGTTTGCCACAAGTGGCAACCGGTCTGCGCTCACGCTTGCCGGGCTCGTTCCGTCGGCGGGGCTTTCAGCCAGACCTGCTCATGCCACAGGAGGCACTCTTCGCCAGAGAGGCGCATTCCATGCAGGCTGCTATGCGCAGGGCACTCTTACGCAGAGGGCGTTCTGGCAATGCTGCTTTTTCTAAAATCGAAAGCAATGTTGCCGGAAATCTATACCGGATGTGCAGAAAGGAGGAATCCAGATATGGCGATTTTTCATTACACAATCAAAATAGTCGGACGAAGTAAAGGGAAATCTGTTATCTCCGCTTCCGCATATCTCAATGGGGATGTGATGAAAAACGAGGAAACCGGGAGAATCAGTTATTACACTTCTAAAAAAGAAGTGGTCTACACCAGTCTGATGATGTGTGAAAACGCACCTCCTGAATGGCAGATAGTACCAGAAGAAAATATAAAACGCTTTCAAAAATCTGTCCGCTACAAAAGGTCAGAAGATAAAGAAGCTGCTTTAGAAAAATTCAAAATCACATTTCAGAAACAGAGGTTATGGAATGAGGTATTGAAGATTGAAAAAAATGCAGATGCCCAACTTGGCAGGTCATTTGAATTTGCCCTCCCCAAAGAATGGAGCAGACAGGAACAAATTCAATATACAACCGACTATATCCAAAAAACTTTTGTAGATAGAGGAATGTGCGCTGATTGGAGTATCCACGACAAAGGGGATGGCAACCCCCATGTCCATCTGCTTCTAACTATGCGTCCTTTTAACCCGGATCATTCTTGGGGAAAGAAAGAAGTCAAGGATTGGGATTTTGTCAGAGATAAAAACGGAAATATCGTGATTGATGAATCCCATCCGAACTGGTGGCAGGATAAGAAAAACCCTGACCGTCATGGAATCCGTATCCCTGTATTAGACGAAAACGGAATTCAGAAGATTGGAGCAAGAAACCGCCTGCAATGGAAACGGGTGCTGACCGATGCTACTGGATGGAACAATCCAAAAAATTGTGAGCTGTGGCGGAGTGAGTGGGCAAAGGTGTGTAATGAACATCTTCCTTTGCATAATCAGGTTAATCACCGTTCTTATGAAAAACAGGGAAAACTCCAGATTCCTACCATCCATGAAGGTGCTGACGCAAGAAAGATTGAACAAAAATTTCTTGCCGGGCAGGAAATAAAAGGTTCGTGGAAAGTAGCGGAAAATCAAATCATAAAACAGCAAAACACGTTATTGCAAAAGATACTAAACACCTTTGGGAAAGTATCGGGTGCATTATCATTATGGAAGGAGCGATTAAATGACATTAGAAGAAAGCCGGGAAATTATACCCTTAATGGAATCCATGATTGGTCAAATCGAAGAACAGCAGAACCTAATGGCAGAAATGATTCTGGAAATGCAGAACCGGGACACTCAACTCTCTCTTATGCAAAAACAGAATCAGAAATTACAAAAATTAAACAACGAGTTATCCGAGCTGCTCAACATTTTGCCAAATACCGAGGAACTGCTTTCCAAGATGGAAGAACAGAAAACGAAGATAGAGCTTTTGGAAAACGAAAATCAGCAATGGCAGAAATTGGCACAGAAGCTGAACAGCGAAAACAGTTTATTACTGAAACAGAACACCGAATTGCTGAACTGGAACAGCAGATAGAGAAAGGACGTGATATAGATGAACGAATCCAGAGAATCAAAGAACGCCGAACAGTTGGAAGAACTTCTGCTCTTGACCGAGGAGATACAAGAAGAACTAGAACAGAAAGAACAGCTTATCGTGGAACTGAAGACGCAGCTCAGCGAATCTCTGACCTTGAACGAGAAATTAAACAAAGAGAACAGAGCCGGGAATATTCAAGCATTAAAGAACGACTTGAAGCTGGCAGACAGAGCATTGCGGATCGAGAAAGAGAAGTTGCGAAGCGCAAACGTCATGATAGAGGAATGTCAAGATAAAATATGCTATTTAACACAGGAACGGGATTATGCCCGGACACATCAGAAAATCGTAGAAATACCGGTAGAAAAGCCGGTACTCTATGAAAAATGTGAAGCCTGTAACCGGACAGCCTATCAGAATGCAAAAGCAAAATACGAAACACAAAAAGAGCGACTTGCAGGACAGTATAAAGCAAAAACGGTAATGTTCCAAACAACCTTGTTCCTTCTTGCATGGTATTCGTTGACAACCACTCTTTTTCAGGCAGTACAGTCAGATATGTTCCTTGTCGATTGTAAATCATTCTTCAATGATTTAGCATCATTCATACAAACCTTTGTCGGATGGACGATTGATGCCGGGCATTCTGCGGCACAGATTAGTACAAAAATTCCAAATGCTTTTATAGCCGGAATGGTATATTGGTTATTGCTAATATTGATTGTAGGAATATGTATGGCAGGAACAGGGATGCTGGCGATACTGATAGAAATAAAGGTTATAGAATTATATAAGAAAAACTGTTGGGATGTTATTACTCTACTAATGATACTGACAAGTGTTGCTATTGTCATTTATTTTGGAGAATCAATCAAAAAAGTACTGTCAGTAAATCTTCTATTGCTTTTCGTACTTTCGCAGGGCGCATATGTTGGAATTAGATGTTATCTTAAAGTTTGGTTAGAAAAAAGACCATATTAGTATTTTCAACTTACTGTATAGACAGTAAAATTACTCCATACCAGCCTAGTGAAAATTTACTGTATGAAAAAGAAGTATTACAGAGAAAAAAGGCTGTAAAAACAGGAACAGCCAGCCCGAAAGAATTTACGGACTGGCTGTATCAGCAGAGTAATGTAATTGTGGAGCTGACCGAGATATGAAAAGCTTTCTATCATCAATTTCGCATTATTGCAATAACAGATTGCTTCTTCCATGAATGAATAAGCAATATTGTCATCAAACTTTCAAGCATAAACATAGCAACAGCAAAAAGAGTAAAAGCAACAACCGGAAATACAAATCCCGTAGACATGCCTGCATTTTTCAAAAATATACCGATTGCATATCCGCCGGGGATTCCAACAACAGCAGTTATAAGCAATGCAATCAAAGTAGTAAAAAGACCTTCCATCATAAATGCTTGCTTCAACTGCTTATTTGTCATACCAATAGATTTTAGTGTGCCCATTTCCTGTTTCTGTGATAAAAGATTTGTCACAGTAAGATTGATTTGATTGATGACCGCAAATATCCACAAGATGGCTGCAATCGCATAAGCTAATGTAAAACCTGCACGATTGTCTGATTGGTGTTCTACAATAAAATCTTGAAGGGTTTGTAAGCGAACATCCCTATTGTCAGAAACGAGTAATTTGAGTTCTTGCTCGATTATCTCCTGATATTCAGCTTCTGCTTGTATTTCGATTGCGTATGTACAGTCATAACCTGCAAGTTCTTTGAGCATATTTTCCGGCATTCTGAAAATATAGCCACCCATTCCATCATTGCTGGAAGTGATTGCACCAATTTTGAATGCTTTTGTTATTGTTTTACCACTATGATTTTTGAAATTAAAGGTCACAGTATCCCCAATTTGAGGTTTCCAATGGTAAACATCATAAATACGTTCGGGATCACTTACAACTAATTCTGTATCATCAGTAATATTTCCAGACAAAACCGCTGCATTTAGCGACGCCAAATCCTTTTCATTATAGCCGAGCATCAAGGTGCTATCTGAAATATCATTGTCTGTTGAGAAATCAACTGGTACGGTAGCATAAGTAAATATATTGCTAACTCCCTCTATATCTCCAACACGCTTTACATAATCAGAAAAATATTCTTTCTGCAAGAGAGCATCCAAATTTTCACTTTCGTTTTCTAAATCAATGCTGATTTTGAAATCTCCGTACTTCATATCCCAATAACGAGCCATACTCTCGGCATTAAAAGAACTCTGATAACTTGCTGCAAGGAAAAATATAACTCCGCACAGTCCCAATGATAAAATGGTCAATAGAGATTTTTTTCTGTTTCTGGAAAAGCTGATTTTCGCTAAATATACAGGCGTAATACGATGTCTTTTGTGAGTGCGGTAATTTACAATTCCCACTGGATTTTTCAGGGCGGAAATTGGAGAAGTATTCGCTGCAATTTTTGCTGGTTTACGAACACTAATATAAACAAGCAGTATTCCAAAAAGGCATGCGCCACATAGAGAAACAATAAATGCAAATACTGACCAGCCTTTTGATTGCAGACAATAGCTGATGATCGTTCCCATGATACTACCAATTAAAATCCCCGGAACTGCAAGCATATAACCCTGTTTAAGAACTATTTTATAAATTTGCTTTTTACTTGCCCCTATTGTCCGAAGCTGTCCGAACTCAGCAACTTTTTGTCCAACCGAAATATAGAAAATGCTGTAAATTACAAGTGCGGCAGCTAAAAACAAAATGGCAGCAACTACACCATATACCGCATAATTACTGAAGGACAAAGTTGTATTTACATAATCATAGTAACTGCTGACTGTCCAATTATTCAGTCCAGTCTCCTCTGAAATTTGAGATAATATTTCTGTTGCTTCGTCTTTTGTAAGGGTATCTGCATTTTCAAGCCAAACATATCCATTAAGCAGGTTATTTCCACGTAATTCCCGGCATTTTTCAAGTGAAACAAAAACAGGATAAGCGGTAGAAGTTTTATCATGATAAATACCAACAATAGTATAATTCTTCAAAGTACCATCCAGATTCAACTGAACTATGGCGTTGATTTCCGGAGACTTATTTTCACTGGCAAAAAAGGCATCTGTAACAGCAATTTCACTTGCTTTCTCTGGATATTTTCCGTCAAAGGCAGGAATCAAACTAAGCATGTCATCATCATAATAAATCAGAGACAGTTCTTTAGAATTTTCTTTCACTGTTTTGATATTACAGGAAAGTCCTACACTTTTTACTTCTTCGTTTGCTAACAACTTTTCTTTACTGTCCTGCGTAATGTCAAAGAAAATCCCTTGATGTAATCCTTCGATTTCTTTCTGATTTTGATAAATGATATTTTGCACTGTGAGCAACGACATCATTATCATAGCAACGGCTACAATAATTGCCGAAAGGCAAAATAAGTTTTTCTTCTTATCAAAACGCACACTTTTTCGTGCTAATTTTTTAATTACTGCACTGGTATCATTTTCAAAAGGATAATTCATAATTCCCACCTCCTTTAGCCAACAATTTTACCATCTTCAATCCGTACAATGCGGTCTGCGAGTTGAGCGATCTCGTTGTTGTGAGTAATCATTACAATGGTCTGATTAAATTCTCCGCTGGTATGCTTCAAAAGCCCTAACACATCTGCACTGGTCTTGCTATCAAGATTTCCGGTCGGTTCATCAGCAAGGATAATCGCAGGCTTCGTAATTAAAGCTCGTGCAATCGCTACACGTTGCTGTTGACCGCCTGAAAGATTGTTCGGCATATTTTCCAGTTTATCTTCTAAAGCCAACATATACACAACTTCGTCCATAAATTTCTGGTCTACTGTATCGCCATCCAGTTCCACAGGCAGGACGATATTTTCATATACATTCAAAATCGGAACCAGATTATAATTTTGGAAGATAAATCCGATGTTACGACGGCGGAAAATTGTCAATTCATCATCATTCTTTTTTGCGAGTTCTTCTCCCCGTACAATCACGCTGCCGGAAGTGGGGGTATCAAGTCCTCCCATCATGTGAAGCAATGTAGACTTACCGCTGCCGGAAGTTCCAACTACGGCAACAAATTCTCCCTGTTCCACAGTAAAATTTACACCATTAAGGGCACGAGTAATATTTGGTTCTGTGCCGTAATACTTCTTTAAGTCGATTGTTTGTAAAATGCTCATATTCAAATGCTCCTTTCAAGGCTTTCTATCTGTTGATAAAGCCATTGTAAACCACAAATGTTACACAAATGTCCGAGATAGAAAAAATTTTTATCGAAAATCAGAGTGAAATGTTACAACGCTCGGACATTTCAAAAAAAGTGGTTATATCTTACCTTACAGGAAGCATAATAGAAAATTCTGAGCCTTGCCTCAGCTCTGAAACAACCTTGATATAGCCCCCTTGCCTTGTTACAATCTCACGAGCCAAATACAAACCTATTCCCACACCCTGTTGATCGTGTACTTCTTCCTCACGATAGAAGCGCCGGAAGATGGCAGCCTGATTGCTTTCTGAAATGCCCTTGCCGGTGTCGGTCACTTTGACCTCTACGTACATTTCCCACTGAACCACTGATACAGAAATCTTTCCACCTGACGGAGTGTATTTTACTGCATTGTCCAGCAGATTGAAAAGGGCTTCGCTTGTCCACTTGCTGTCATGGGAGATTATCAAATTTTCCGGGCAATCCACGGATACAGCAATTTCTTTTTTCTCTGCGGCATATACAATACTGCTCATGGCTTGTGCAAGCGTATGGAATAAGCTGCTGTCTTTCTTTTCTAATCGTATTGCTCCGGTTTCCAACCGGGACGTTTTAACCAGTGCTTGGAACAGAAAATCCAGTTTATCAGTCTGACTACGTATGCCTTGTAAAAAGTCCATCCGTTCTTCTTCTGAAACAGGCTTTGTTAAAAGTGTGTCCGTTACCATTTGCAAATTGCTGACAGGCGTTTTAACTTGATGTGAAATATCAGAAATCAGCATTTGAAGCTCCTGTCGTTCCATGTCTACCTTGTGCCGGTTTTTCTGCATAATCTCATACAACCGAATTAAGCGGTGGTTGATACGGGCAAAAAGAGTTTCACTATCATTTGACTTTTGTAATTCCTCGTTTCCATCAATCATGTTGTCCAGCGTCCGGCACAAATTAGAAGTAAAATGAGAAAGGCGTTTTCCAAAAATCAGCACCAATAGCCAAATCCAGAAAAACGCACAGAGTGTCAATGTTCCACCCACTATAAAAATTCGTATATCCTGCATTATACCGCCGAAAATACCGGTAATTACCAGCATAGAGAAAACCATGCCAGCACTAACCAGTCTACAAATTTTCTTAGCAGAAAGGTTATTCAGATTCATTTCTTTTCGCCTCCTGTCCATTGATACCCCATACCATAAACCGTTTTGATATATGTGTCGCCATCCGCTTCAATCTTACTGCGAATACGGCTGATAGAAGTAGTAAGGGTATGTTCATCTACATATTTTTCATCAACATCCCACAGTTTTTCTAAAAATTGTTGGCGAGTAAGTACCTGCTTCGGATTTTTAAGAAATAGGTTCAACATTTTATATTCCATCGCAGAAAGTGCTAATGGTTTCCCGTTCAAACTTGCAAATTGTTCCGAAAAATCCAGAAACAAGCTACCATCCTCGTAAATATCCTTAGCTGGTTTGTGATGCTCCAACATAGCGAACATGGCTTTGATTTTTCGCTGCAAAGCACTAATCGAAAAAGGTTTCG
The DNA here is from genome assembly GCA_032620915.1 of Oscillospiraceae bacterium NTUH-002-81. Taxonomy (NCBI): domain Bacteria; kingdom Bacillati; phylum Bacillota; class Clostridia; order Eubacteriales; family Oscillospiraceae; species Oscillospiraceae bacterium NTUH-002-81. The sequence continues at coordinate 64,131 of CP136052.1, read as the reverse complement.
TGATATAATCCACTGCACCAGCTTCATATCCCCGTATCTGATTGCTTTCCTGATCGTTGGCAGTTAGAAATATAACTACTGTATCAGGATGCTCTGGCTTGATAAGACGGCATAGGTCATAACCATTTCCGTCTGGTAAATTTATATCCAGCAATACCAAATCAAAAATGTTTGTTTTTAATGATTCAGCGGCTGTCCTTGCATTCAGAACAGAAGTTATTGTGTAACCGTCCAATTCCAAATTATAAGTAAGCGTTTTATTCAAAAGATTATCATCTTCGACAATTAAAATATGCTTCATATTATCACTTCCTTTTCTTTTTGCAGATAGTATAACAGGCAAATGTCCGAGAATTGTTACAAGGACAAATATATTTTTCATTTTACAGCTTTTTTCTGTGTACTGCAATTTTATAAAAGAAAGGACAGCAGTGTCAAATTGCTGTCCTTTCTTTTATCATAGCTGGTAGTGTATAAGCGTGGGTTCATCATATCGGGTGTGGTATCTTTAACTACAGGAAACTCCCTACAACACTATCTCACTTCTTGCTTAATAAAGTTCTAATGAATCTTCTGTATCCACCCACATCTGTAAATTGCCATCAAGATATAATCTTGCATATTCCAAAGGCTCATCCACAGCCAATGAAGTAAGCGCACATTCTGATCCATATGTGGTTTTTAAATTTTTTTCAGCTTCCCAGCAATCAATGCGAAGCATATATCCAGCACTTGTGTAAACATCAATACTATCGTGGTTTATATTATATTCTGCATAAATTGTTCTCATCGTATCTTATCTCCATTTTCTTTTGATAATCAGTTACAGAGTTAAATATCGAAAACATTTCAATCAGTTCACCATGTCGTTATTGTTATATGTTATATTGTGTTATGAAATTTTCTTTCCCTTAATTTTTCCCATATTAAGGTTCATGAAAAGCAATGGGAAAATGTAACACAAGGGAAAGAGTAAGGGAAAGTTCACTTGCTACAAACTTAGTATTTTCAAGGGTTTGCGAAGAATTTGATAATCAAATATAACAGTTATTAAATTTCCTAAAATATGTGAAATATCAACTGGAAGTTGTCCGTTTCTATGGAAAATATAATCTGATTGTTCTATGATATCCACCATGTTCCATCTTGGTGCTGCTGCAAAGAGCCAAGCGCCTCTGATAACACATTTCCCTTGAAATCTCTCACGATCACTTTTTCATAATATTTATATTCTTCGGTTGCACAGTCTTTTTCATCGTCCCAGCCCTCTTCCACCCAGGCTGAGAGATATACTTTTCCATCTGCTATCATCATTACACTTTCATTGGGATTCTTGGGAAATCTAAAACTTTCCGGATAATAGCTGGTAAACGCATCATCCTCGCTTGTAATGTGAACATCCTCTCCGATAATGCGCAGATTATAAGGGTCTACGTCCCCTATATTCAGTTGTGTGATCAACTTCGGGGGATTATCTGGAAGATACTGGAATAGAGCGATTTTCCCGCTATTATAATCTCCCTGTAAAAGCCAAAAAGAATTCTTTAGATAAACCGGTTTTCCATATAATACATTTCTCTGCTTTTGAAATGGCTCATAAATTTTACCAGTATCATAATCATAAAAAGATATCGTTGAACCTTGATACCCGCCTTTTTTTGACCATTCAATCATATCATAAAAGTCCGTTGTATCACTCATTGCATAACCGACACCTTTCTGTTGTCACAACATTGCGTATTCTTCTTTTTCTATCCCCAAAGGATACCTGCTAAAACAGCAAGGGAAATTCAAATTCTTCTCCTGGGGAGAAAGGAGATTCACCGGATATTTCCGTAACTTTAAAGTTTGCTCCATTCCATCCGTTGATTTTGATAATGCCCTTCACACTCCCATCTTTTGATGCATAGACCAGTTCTCCGTTTCCATTATCGACAAAAGTTCCTTCTGTTTCGCCCTGTCTGTAAATGGAAATCACAGCCTCATCTTCGCCTTCCCAGTTCTGCCTGGTAATCAAAGAACTGTATACAGCATCGGTTCCCTGATTGTCTACAAATGTTCCATACTTTGCGGAAGTTTCCGGCATAACAAATGCTTCCCCTTTTATCTTCGCTAACTCTCTTGCCAGAATATAAGCCCTGTTTTTTGTAATTTCCTCCAGGAAAGAATTCTGAAGGAGCGGATACATGCTACCATTTTCTTCTCTGGATCCAACATTTAATAAAATTACTTCTTCTTTCATATTTATCCAGTTTCTCTGCTTGGTAAGAAGGTTCTCCTTCGTCCGCTGATCCGCCAAATTGCTGAATCTGCTCCAAAGATTATTCAATTCCGTATCCCATATCGTATAAAGCCATTGAGCGGCTACATTCATTTCGCTCTGCGTTTGTGCTGCCTCAGCTAATGGGGTATACTTTTGTGTAATCTTCTCAATATTTGTTAATTCTTCCTGTAGAGATGTGGAGTCAGATACTACATCATCTACATCTGCTTTAATATCCATAGAATAATCATAAGTAAAATCAATTCTCAGTTCTTCATTCGATTCAAGTTCATCATTTTCACTGCTTGTAGAAGCGGTCTGTTCTTTCACCGGAGAATTTTCGATTCCTGTATTCTCCTTACCACATCCGGTACAAATTCCCACGATCAACACCAATGCCAGCATATGGATTCTTTTTTCCATGTATCCATATTTTTCATTGAACGGACTGTTCTGTAACATAAACCACCAAAACCACATAACATTCACCGCCCTAACTTCCGATCGAAATGCGTCTGATTTTCCTGCTGCCATGCCATTACATAATCTTTTTCCCCGGTAGCTTCATCCAGGCCACTATACTGAATCTCAAATCCTTCTCTTCGATAAAAAGATACTGCCCGTGTATTTTTGCAATATACGTTCAAAAACAATTTGTTCCTTTTATCCTTCGCATAATTCAACAGGATTTTACCTATACCCTGCGCCTGCATTTCATCAGAAACAAAAATGCCCTCTATATATTCGTCGTTCAGCCCTATAAAGCCTTGTATTTCCTGATTATCCTCATAGACATAGACCGTTGCCTGTAACAACAGTTCTTTTACCAATTCAAAATTACTTTTCCAATATTGAGCAGGAATAAAATCATGTGCCTTTATATTGGTATTTAACCAGATCTCTGCAACTTTATTTATATCTGCTTTTCGTAATTCTCTGATCATAACAGTGACACTCCTGCATATCCCGATTTAGCATTCTACATTTTCTCTTATCCTGCGAATCCTTTTCCAATAACAGCCGCTTGTTTTTCCCTTCGCACATTATATCATGATTCGCACATTATATCATAAAAATAACGACACCGTATGCCGCAACACACAATGCCGTTATCTTTATCTTCTTACTCCTGCCTGTCGTCGTAGCTGTCCAGGAAATGATGCTTTTTCCCGCCCTGCTTATAGGCGATCACCGTATCCAGGTTTACATTTTCCACACTGCGGAAAATATGGGCCTCCACATCGGGATTTTTCTCCTTCATGGTGCGGATGAGCTCCTTGATCTCTACCCGTTTGGAACGATTTTCCTCGTTGTTGCAGGTGGTACACGTGTCCGTGAACTTGCAGGCGCACTGGATGAAATGCAGGTGGTTGTAATCCCGCCACGCCTTGATGTCATCCTCCCGGATGAGGTACAGCGGGCGGATCAGCTCCATGCCCTCAAAGTTGGTACTGTGCAGCTTGGGCATCATCGTCTGGATCTGGGCGCCGTAGAGCATGCCCATGAGAATCGTCTCGATGACATCATCGTAGTGATGGCCCAGGGCGATCTTATTGCAGCCCAGCTGTTTTGCAAAATTGTACAGGTGGCCGCGGCGCATTCTGGCGCACAGATAACAGGGGGATTTCTCCACATGGTACACCGAATCAAAAATATCGGATTCGAAAATCTCCACCGGAATGTGCAGCTTCTTGGCGTTATCCTCGATGACCTGCCGGTTCTCAGGGCTGTAGCCCGGATCCATGACAATGTATTTTACCGAAAAAGGCACCTTGCTGTATTTCTGCAGCTCCTGAAACAGCTTAGCCATCAGCATGGAATCCTTGCCGCCGGAAATACAGACCGCCACGCAGTCTCCCTCTTTTACCAGCTCATATCGGCGCACTGCTTTTGTAAACTGACACCAGACGGAGCGGCGGAACTTCTTCATCAGACTCCGCTCCACCTTCTCACAGACATCCTCCTCCGTCTCTTCCTCCCGCTTCATCTCGTCCATGAGCCATCCCAGATAACCTCCTGCCAGGCTGTATGCCTCATATCCGGCCTCTTTAAGCTCTGCCGCAGCATCTACACTGAACCGTCCTCTCGTACAGTAGACCACCAGCTTCTGTCCGGCAAATTCCGGATTCTCCCTGACAGCCTCCAGCAGTCCCTCTGCCGGCATGTGGATTGCTCCCGGCACCATGCCATAAGCCACATCCTGATCACCTCTTATGTCAATCAGCCGGTAACTGCCCGGCTCCCATTTTCTAAATTCCGCTATTGTAATTTCCATGATATTCGCTCCATTGTCATCTGATCCGGTTCTCTGTTCTGTCTGTCACAGAATTTTTCTGTAGATCTCTTTTTCATTTTTTATAGCAACTTTACAGCAACTATCATACCTTTTTATTTCCGCTCTTGTCAACAAGCAGACCTCCGTCGGATGGAACGTTTCCTGATCACAGACAGCAGCTTGAAAGCTTTACCGGTACAATCCTTCACCCAAAAATAAAGTGCGTAAATTTTGAATATATTTTCTCAATTTACGCACTTCATTTATAATTTCATTCCCTTACTCAATCAACTACCGGATCAACGACAGTCCCGGATTCAACATATCCTGGATAACTTCTGTGGGGATGACGAATTCCGGGCATCCCATGGACGCAGGCGCAACCTCTGCCTCGTCAAAGGCAATGACCAGTTTTCCATCACTGTTGATATAAAAGTTCTGATCCTTCCGGATCTGCCTGAAATTCCACTCCGGGAAGTCCTCCTCATCCAGAAAATACCTGTTGCTGTCATCCTCTTCCATCTGTTCCTTCATCTGTTTCCTGATTTCATCACTGATGGCGGTGGTATAATCACTGCCACTTCTGAACAGGTTGGACAGCGTTAATTCCGTTCCGGTGGTTTTATCCAGATGATAATACCGGTTCGTCTCCACAGCATCCCCTGCAGTCTGCAATGCACTGACCTTGATGGAATACAGCTTGTCATTGTCGGTTACCACATCATAGGAAATGTTCAGGCCTTCATACTCTTCTCCGTTTTCCTCCATGGACTGCTTGAATTCTTCCACAAACTGATCGGTATAGGACTGAATGTTCGCATTGATTTTTGCCACGTTATCCTGCAGCTCCTGACTGCCGTTCTCATCCCCGGCACTCATCTGCGGTACGTTTACGTCTGCCTGATAATGTTCCTCATCCACCTGGAAATCCCGGAAAGTCACAGTTTTCACGATAACACCCAACACCGGGATCTTCTCCATGGCCATGCTGACAGATGCGCTGCTGTTGGCCAGAACAGTGATGCACACCGCTGCTGCAGCGGCTGTCATACCGGCACCCTTCCAAAATGATCTTCTCTGCCTCTGTATCTTATACCCATTTTGCTTTTTCATTGTCCGGATGGCCTGCTCCATGCGGAAAATGCCCTCCTCCGGGACCGGAATTGCCTGATACTGTTTTTTTAGCTTCTGCATATACAGTTCCATCCTGCATTCCCCGGCTTCATTTTTTCTTTTCTTCTCTGTCCTTCATTTAAACGACACCCCTCTTTCCTGTTCTGCTGCTTCCGGCCCCTGCCGGTTCCTCCAGATACCCCCGCAGCTTTTTCAGCGCCCGGTAAAGCCGGGATTTCACGGTATTGACGTTTTCTTTTTCCGTATCCGCGATCTCATCCAGTGTCATATCTTCAAAATATTTACAGATCACCACGGTGCGCTCCTTCTCGTCCAGCTGCTGCAATGCCCGGTAAAGATCGGTTTCCTCGTAGGTATCCTCCCGTCCTTCCTCGGGCAGCTCCTCGCCTGCTGCCACTTCCCTGCGGTTCCTGCGCAGGTATTCCCGCGCCGTATTGATCATAATTCTGTAAACCCATGTATCTGCAAACTGGGGATATTTTAACTGCTCTGCTGCTGCGATGGCCCGGCAGGCCCCTTCCTGCACAATGTCCATGGCATCTTCCTGATTGCTCGCATAGCAGAAGGCCAGCCGGTAATATTTGTCATACTGTTTTACCAGCGTTGCATGGATCACTTCTTCCGGTGTCTGCACATCTCTCATGTCTACCACCTCGTATTTCTTTGTAGCTACATATATTAGACCACGAAACCGAAAAAATAGTTTCACTTTTCTTTTTTTTAATTTCTTAAATTTTTATGATGATTGCAATTACCCGATTGACTTTTGGTTACCATAAAGTCATACTGATAGTAACAGAAGATTTTCTTCTTATGAACGGAAAGGATGTGATTACCGATGGACATTACAGTCTCCGGTGATATTGAGCAGGAATTTCTTGCGCTTGTCCGTGATATTTTGGAAGACACAGAATTTCAGAAATTAAGTCTGTACCGGCAGCACAGAAAGACAACCAGACTGATGCACAGCATCAACGTCTCCTATATTTCCTGGCTGATCGCCAGAAAGCTGGGATGGGACGCGACCGCAGCCGCAAGAGCAGGTCTGCTGCATGACTTTTTCTTATACGCATACGGCGAGGATACCCCCTCCGGCAAGCTGATGGCCTTTGACCACCCGCGGACAGCTGCGAAGAACAGTGCAGAGCGCTTTGACATTTCCGAGAAGGAGCGTAAGGCAATCCTGTCCCACATGTTCCCTCTGGGGCCTGTGCCCACCAGCAGAGAGGCCTGGCTGCTCACGTTTACCGATAAGGTGTGCGCTTCCGTGGAATTCTTCCACGTGGACATTGCGCTGGCAAGAGAAGGACGGATTACCATTCTGCCCGCTTAATATCATTTATCAAAAAAATTACCACCTTTTACATTTATATTCTGTGGGTGGCAGAACGACCGAAAAGGACTGTCTGTACTAGGCAGTCTCTTTTCTTTTTCATTTGTCTCATATGAAATGAAAAGAGCCTCCGCGTCACAGATTGCTCTGCGTCGCGTCAGCTCTTTTTCTGAGGTATATATGGGTAATATGAAAATAATGATGTAGGCGAATATTACTGGATCGCCTTGAACGCCTCATCCAGATCCTGGATGATATCGTCAATATTCTCCGTTCCGATGGAGAGACGGATGGTATTCTTGTAGATACCCTGCTCCTTTAACTCCTCCTCGTTCAGCTGGGAATGGGTGGTGGAAGCCGGATGGATGACCAGGGACTTCACATCTGCCACGTTTGCCAGCAGGGAGAACAGCTCCAGATTGTCGATGAAGTCGCGGGCTTTCTTCTCGTCGCCCTTGATCTCGAAGGTGAAAATGGAACCGCCGCCATTCGGGAAATATTTCTTATATAATGCCTGCTGCTCCGGATCATCGGTAACAGAAGGATGATGTACGCGCTCTACCTGCGGATGGTTGTTCAGGTACTCTACCACCTTTAATGCGTTCTGTACATGACGCTCTACGCGCAGGGACAGTGTCTCCAGGCCCTGCAGGAAAATGAATGCATGGAACGGAGAAATGGTTGCTCCTGTGTCACGCAGCAGGATCGCACGAATCTTGGTGACAAATGCTGCCGGGCCAACTGCCTTGGTGAAGCTGATGCCGTGGTAGCTGGGGTTGGGCTCTGTGAGAGACGGGAACTTGCCGGATGCCTCCCAGTCAAACTTACCGCTGTCTACGATAACGCCGCCAATGGTTGTTCCGTGGCCGCCGATGAACTTGGTTGCGGAATGTACCACGATGTCTGCGCCGTACTCAATCGGGCGTACCAGATAAGGGGTTGCGAACGTATTGTCTACAACCAGCGGGATCTTGTGCGCATGCGCGATCTTTGCCACCTTCTCGATATCTACCACATCGGAGTTGGGGTTGCCCAGTGTCTCGATGAAAATTGCCTTAGTGTTCTCTTTGATGGCTTTCTCAAAAGCGCCTTCCTCGAAAGGATCTACGAAATCAGCGGTGATGCCGTACTCCGGCAGGGTATGTGCCAGCAGATTGTAAGTACCGCCGTAAATATTTTCAGCAGCAACGATATGATCGCCGTTGTGTGCCAGGTTCTCGATGGTGTATGCAATGGCAGCTGCACCGGATGCAACAGCCAGTGCTGCAACGCCGCCCTCTAAGGCTGCGATTCTCTGCTCAAAAACATCCTCGGTGGGGTTGGTCAGACGGCCGTAAATGTTGCCGGCATCTGCCAGGCCGAATCTGGCCTCTGCATGGTCGCAGTTGCGGAATACATAGGAAGAGGTCTGGTAGATCGGCACGGCTCTTGCGTCAGTGACCGGATCCGGATTCTCCTGTCCCACATGAAGCTGTAATGTCTCAAATTTGAATTTTCTGTCTGCTCTCTTAATTTTTTCACCCATTTTATATATCCTCCATTTTTTAATATTACTTTTACTTTTCCTATATCATTATTTTCTTATCTTTATCTCTCAAATTATTCCGTGCTTCACACGCTCACCATGCATGCTCCGCTATCCACATACTGTGAAATAGTGCTTTGCTTTTATGTTCATGGGAAAATACATCACGAAGCCTTTTCCCGCGATTGTGCAAACACAAATGATATTTAGCCCTTCCGCCTCTTACTCTGTAAACAGAGGTGTGGAATAATATCGGTCTCCGCTGTCGGGAAGCAGTGCCACGATGGTCTTGCCCTCATTCTCCGGACGCTGTGCCAGCTGCAGTGCTGCGTACAGGGCTGCACCGGAAGAAATACCGGTGAGGACGCCCTCGGTTCTTGTCAGCTCCTTGGATGTCTCGAAAGCTTTCTCGTTCTCCACAGGGATGATCTCGTCATAAATCTGTGTGTTCAGCACTTCCGGAACAAATCCTGCGCCGATACCCTGAATCTTGTGCGGGCCGGATTTTCCTTCGGAAAGCACCGGGGAAGTTGCAGGCTCAACAGCCACGATCTTCACTTCCGGCTTCTTGCTCTTCAAGAACTCACCGATACCGGTTACGGTTCCGCCGGTACCAACACCAGCTACGAAAATGTCAACAGCACCCTCGGTGTCATTCCAGATCTCCGGGCCGGTGGTCTCTCTGTGAACCTTCGGGTTTGCCGGGTTGTTGAACTGTCCCGGGATGAAGCTGTTCTCAATGGTTGCTGCCAGCTCATCTGCCTTGGCGATGGCCCCCTTCATGCCCTTGGCGCCGTCTGTCAGAACAATCTCTGCACCGTAAGCTTTCAGGATGTTTCTGCGCTCCACGCTCATGGTCTCCGGCATGGTGAGGATCACGCGGTAGCCCTTGGCTGCTGCGATGGCTGCCAGGCCGATACCGGTGTTACCGGAAGTGGGCTCGATGATGACGGAGCCGGGCTTTAACTGGCCGCGCTCTTCTGCATCCTCAATCATCGCCTTGGCGATACGGTCCTTTACGCTTCCTGCCGGGTTAAAATACTCCAGCTTCACCAGAAGTCTTGCTTTCAGGTCGTATTTCTTCTCAATATTCACTGCCTCAACCAGAGGTGTATTTCCAATCAGTCCTAATGTTCCTTTATAAATAGCCATTGTTTGTTCCATCCTTTCCTTTTTTCAAATCTGATTTTTTCATATGATCCCATTTACCATCGGTTGCTTTATCTGTTCAGGCAGCTGCACATGACGGCTGCATCCATCTTGCCGCTACACATTCGCTGCATCCAACAACGATCCGTACTGCTCTGTGCCTTATACCTCATATGCATCTCCTCTTTTCTTAATTTGTATTCTCTTGCTTTCCTACTAAGTTTTGTTTTCCTATATGTTCCGTAGGAATTAAGTAGATTGTATTTCCTTTTTTCTGGATTTGTCAATACCTTTTTTTTAAAATCTGCGTGAACTGTTAGATCACGTAGTCGTTTCCCATTTCCTGGTGCCACTCGATGAGATCAGCCAGCGTATATTTGTCCACCACGCTCTTGATGGCCTGATCCAGCTCCTTCCACAACCGCAGTGTCACGCACTCTGATGCCCGGGAGCAGTCGTTGTCCTCGCCCATGAGGCAGTCCACCGGCGCCAGGCTGCCTTCTGTCAGCCGCAGAATCATGCCTACCTTGTAATCCTCCGGCTTTTTCGTCAGCCGATAACCGCCCTGGGGACCGCGGATGCTCCGCAGGTATTCCGCCCGCACAAGCACGGAAATGATCTGCTCCAGATATTTCACAGAAATGTCCTGCCGCTTTGCAATGTCCTTCACCCGCACGGGTTCATCTGTATCGTGGAGCGCAATATCCAGCATGAGCCGCAGCGCATATCTTCCCTTCGTTGAAATTTTCATATGATATCCCTTCCTTACCTTATATAGTCTTTTGAGATTTTCTCGGTTTTTTCATTCGTTTCTTATATCATACTATCCTGATAGGAAAAAAGCAACCTCTTTTTCCTATATATTTACAGGGATACAGTTTTGCGAATGGCGCGCGTGAACTGCAGAATAGCGCGGATGACAAGGGCATGCAAAAAGGAGGCACAGGAATCTCTTCCCGCACCTCCCAAAGGGGTATCTCATATTCTTTTATCGTGTTTTCCCGGATCAGCGCCGCATCAGATACAGCACGCCTCCGAAAAATCCAAGCCCCGCGCTGATATAAAGCGCTCCGACCATAATCAGCATCAGGCTCTCTCCCAGCGGATGTCCTGTAGCCAGCGCTCCCACCGTCATCACGGCAAATCCGATCACAAACGATGCTGCGATCGTGTACAGGAGAAATATCGTATTGGTGCTGATCTTGCATTTATCGTGTAAATGATCTGCTTTTTCATATAAATAACGCATCTGTTTCTCCTCCTTACTGTCTTTCATTGTAAAGAGGATATATGAAATCTGCTTTTCCTTTATGTAGAAATTATGTTATAGATGCCAGGGTCGAAAGGTCCAAAAGACGGTTGTGCTTGCACAATAAAACTTTTGAACTTGAGACCCGCCCCAATATGAGGATAAAAGTTCGACGCATGTCGAACGATATCCGAATGTGGGGGAGAATTGCGGGAGTACAACGTACGGAGCAATTCGAAAGGCATCATTCTCTTTCTGTAAGGCATCTGGGTTTTTACTTAAGGAACGCCCGGAATGCCAGGTAGTTTTCATACAGATCGGCCTTGGAGATCACCTCATAGGGTGAATGCATGGAGATCACCGGCACGCCCAGGTCGATGGTGTCAATGTTCATCTGGGCCACGAATTTGGCGATGGTTCCGCCGCCGCCGAAATCTACCTTGCCCAGCTCACCGGTCTGCCAGATAACGCCGTTTTCATCGAAAATCTTCCGCAGGAAAGCGATGTACTCCGCATCCGCGTCGCTGGAATTGCCCTTGCCGCGCACACCGGTGAATTTCATCATGCCTGCGCCGCAGGACAGATAAAACGCGTTGTTTTTCTCGCTGACGGACGGATAGTTGGGATCAAAGGCCGCATCCACATCCGCGGAAATGCACTTGGACACCGCGCGCACGGCTGCCGAAGACGCACCGAAAGAAGCCGCAATGGCGTCGATGAGGTCTGTAAACAGGGCGCTCTGGATGCTGGTGGTGCCCTCGCTGCCGATTTCTTCCTTATCCACCAGAACGACCATCACCGTGTGCTCCGGGGAAGTCTCGTCAAACATGGCTTTCTGGGCCGCATAGGCGCACACCCTGTCGTCATGGCCATAGCCGCCGATGAGGGAGCGATCCAGGCCCACATCGGAGGGCTGGAATGCCGGAACGAGGGAAAGCTCTGCGCTCAGGAAATCTGCCTCCTCGATGCCGTATTTTTCCTTAAAAATATGGAGCAGGTTGTTTTTCACCGTCTTGTCTTTATCATTGTCCGCTGCCTGATAAGGGATATTGCCAAACCAGATATTCAGATCCTCACCCTCAATGGCCTCGCCCAACGGTTTCTTATTCTGCTTGGCCGCTAGATGGGGCAGAAGATCACTAATGTAAAACACCGGATCCGCCGCATCCTCGCCGATCTTCACAGTCAGCACACTGCCGTCCTTCAACACCACCACGCCGTGCAGCGCCAGCGGAATTGCCGCCCACTGGTATTTGCGCAGGCCCCCGTAGTAGTGGGTCTTACCCAGTGCCACGCCGTCCGACTCATAGAGCGGCATCTGTTTCAGATCGATCCGCGGGCTGTCGATGTGCGCACCCACAATGCGGATGCCGTCCTCGGCCACATCCCGACTGCCCACCCGGATCAGATAAATATTCTTTCCCCGGTTATTGTAATACACCTTATCTCCCGGTGCCAGCTTAGTACCGAACCGGAAAGGCCGATAGCCCTGCCGCTGCGCTTCCTCCTCCACATACGAGCACGCTTCCCGCTCTGTCTTTGCCTTTCCCAGAAATGTTTTATACTCCTCTGCAAAAGCAAAGATATCCTGCATCAGCACTTCGTCTGCCACTTCATATACATTGGTTCTTTTATAAGAAAACTGTTCCATTTTGTAATACTCCTTTCCTGCTGTCATACTTTCTTCATTGTACAGCAGCAGATCGGGAAAGACAATCACAAATCCAACGCCTGTAACCATTGAAACTCCAACACCCGCAGCCGTCGAAAGTCCCCTCCTACTCCAGAAACAGTTTTACAACAACAACTGCAAGGAATACGATCTTAGCCACCCATTCTACCCAGCCAAAGCCTTCCTGCAGCCGGTATCCTGTCGCCGATCCTTCCTGCGGCTTTCCATTTTCCCTTATCTGGGAAATATCACGGCTTTCCATGATCGCTCTGAGCAGTATATGCAATATTACCATCAGAAAACTTACCCAATATAAAATACCCAGTACCGGCTGTTCTGTCAGATATGTTTTCCCGGCATAAAAAACACTTACGCACAAAAGCACTACCAACAGGAACTGCGACTGCGGCTGTTCTTTCAGATCCAGATTTTCCTGCTGCAACAGGGGCTGCTGCTCCTGTCCCTTGATTGCCCGATAATAGCTGGTCTTATTCACCGTGCACACATGTTCCCAGCCTTTCTCCCCGGCCTCCGTCCAGGACAGCGTAAAATATCTGTCCGGCACGACTGCATACTGCTCCAGCTCGCCCTTTTCCCAGCAAAAGCACCACACATTTCCACCGGTCAGCCGCCAGCCCTTCTGCGAAATCCGATTAAGGAAACGGGTCTTTCCCGCAATTCCCATTCCATCTATGACGTTCAACTGGTACATATATATCCCCTCCTTTTCCATAGCATAACATCCTCACAACCCTGTGCCAAGACTAAAGTTCCCCATAAAATAACGGCCTGCATTTCACACAGACCGTCATTTTTCTATGTCCTTAGATCGCCTCCAGCGCCTGAGCAATGTCTGCGATGAGGTCTTTTTTGTCCTCCAGGCCGCAGGAAATCCGGATCAGCCCTGCCGGGATGCCTGCTACAGCCAGCTGCTCATCGTTCATCTGCCGGTGGGTGGAGGTTGCTGGGTTCAGACAGCACGTTCTGGCATCGGCCACATGGGTCTCGATGGCTGCCAGCTTCAGATTTTTCATGAACTTCTCTGCCGCTGCTCTTCCGCCCTTTAACTCGAAGGAAACGACGCCGCAGCCGCCGTTGGGCATGTATTTCTGCGCCACCTGATAGTATTTATTGGAGGGCAGGCCGGGGTAGTTGACGAACGCCACCTTCTCCTGGCTTTCCAGAAATTCAGCCACTGCCTGACCGTTTTCCACATGTCTCGGCATGCGCACATGCAGGGATTCCAGTCCCAGATTCAGGATAAACGCATTCTGTGGGGACTGAATGCAGCCCAGGTCACGCATAAGCTGGGATGTACATTTCGTGATAAATGCCCCCTCTTTGCCGAATTTCTCTGCATAAGTAATGCCATGATAGGACTCATCAGGCGTACACAGTCCCGGAAACTTGTCTGCGTGGGCCATCCAGTCAAATTTGCCGCTGTCTACAATTGCACCACCCACAGCAGCTCCATGACCATCCATGTATTTTGTAGTAGAATGCGTTACAATATCTGCCCCCCACTCAATCGGCCGCAGGTTTACCGGTGTGGGAAAAGTATTATCCACGATCAGCGGTACACCATGGGCATGGGCTGCTTTTGCGAACTTTTCAATATCCAGTACCGTCAGCGCCGGGTTGGCAATGGACTCCCCGAATACCGCTCTTGTATTCTCCCGGAAAGCTGCGTTCAGCTCTTCTTCGGAACAGTCCGGATCCACAAACGTTACATCAATGCCCATTTTCTTCATTGTTACGGAAATCAGATTGTATGTTCCGCCATAAATAGATGAGGAAGAGACAATATGGCTGCCTGCCTCGCAGATGTTAAACAGGGCAAAAAAGTTTGCCGCCTGTCCGGAAGAAGTAAGCATTCCTGCAGTACCACCCTCCAGTGCCGCGATCTTCGCCGCCACATGGTCATTGGTTGGATTCTGAAGTCTGGTATAGAAATAGCCGGATGCCTCCAGATCAAATAACTTACCCATATCCTCACTGGTATCGTATTTGAAGGTGGTTGACTGAATGATCGGAATCTGTCTCGGCTCTCCATTGCCGGGAGTATAACCTGCTTGCACACATTTTGTGTTAATTGAATAATCCATAGTTTTCCTCCACATTTATATGATATTTTTTATTTTCTATGTTATACGCATTTCCTACTCCTGTAAAGGGAAAAGAATCCTGTTTCTCAAAGGCTTTACATCTTCGCGGACGAATCAACTTCAGCTGCCGCCCGATTTTATGGAAATGTCCTTATTGGGGCAATGTGTCTTTATATTGTTTGTAGTCCCCTTCTGTAAGCAGCTTTTCATATGCATTATAAGCATCCTGTAAACTGTCATATTTTTTCGCAGCACCCGCTATTTCCGTTCTCACACTTGCATTTAAATGACCGGCAATTGCTATATAATCAGGACCATAACCGACCCGTTTTGCAGTTGTTGACTCTGAAACATAGAATTTATTATCTGCTGTACAGATAATTACCGGAATCTTTTTACCTTCGCCAACCTCATTTGTATTTGCTGAAGTCCAAATCATACAACGCTTGGATGCCGTAGAAGGATTTCCATAAAATGCCCATGTTCCCCGCTTAAGCAAACTGTCAGACTCCATTTTGTCCACAATTTTAGAAACCATCAACGACTTCTGGCATCTGGAATCAATCTCAAATGTTCCCTTCACACCATTCAGGGCACCGCTCTCCTTCAAAAGCTTATCAAAATCTTCATTCATATTAAACCAGTTTGTTTTTATGCTATCTCCGTCTCCATCCTTCCACTCAAACAGTACACCTGTTTCCGGATTTATGGAAACTTCACATATACCACCCGGAACCGGATAGCCTTTCCAGTGCACGGTATCAGGATCACTGTTTGAATGAGAAATTCCGGCAATCGTAACCGTATCTGCTGACTGCCATTTTGCAATTTTCTGTTTCAGATGAACAATCTCCTTCACATCCTCTTTTTCTTCTATTCCCGTCTCTATCATCACTTTGCTATACGCTGTTCGAACATTCTCAAGATCCGTTGACTCTCGGCTTCTCTCCACATATTTTGAATAAGTTGGCATAAGAATTCCTATAAGAATTGCCAGAATTGCAACTACGATCACCAGCTCTACAAGTGTAAATCCTTTATTCCTGTCTTTTTGCATATTTCACCTCAAAATATTCAAAGCAACAGCTATTCCTGTCTGCTGTTCCTGTCTTTTATTATCATAGCATTATGATAAAATCAATGCAATATCAGTAATTTCCGAAAAATTACCAAATAACAAATAAGTTATGATCATTCTGTTCCATAAATTTTCTTATTTCTGTCTCAGACAACGATGAAATGAATCTTATTTTGTTATTTAGAGATTCTTCTAAATACTTGTTGACTCCTCCAAACATCTGTGTTATAAAGTAATTAGAAACTTTTCTAAATAGATTCATCAACAAAAGATATATACAGAAAAGGATGCTGTTTCACATGGGATTTGCAGAGACATTTAAAGCACTTTCCGATCCTGCCCGCCGGGAAATCCTGACACTTTTGAAGGACGGAAGACTGTCTGCCGGAGAAATTGGCGCACATTTTGATATGACAGGGGCAACGATTTCTTATCACCTGAGTATTTTAAAGAAATCCGGCCTTATTTTTGAACAAAAAGAAAAGAACTATATTTATTACACTCTGAATACTTCAGTCGTAGAAGAAGTATTACTCTGGCTGTCAGACCTGAAAGGAGGATCTTCCGATGCCGAAAGAGAATAGAAAATTTTTCCTTGTAACCTGTATTATCACGATTCTGCCCATATTCCTAGGTCTCTTCCTGTGGAATCGTCTGCCTGACCAGATTGCCACGCATTTTGACTTCAACGGTACACCGAACGGATACAGCAGTAAAAGATTTGCTGTCATCGGTATTTATGTATTCTGCCTGTTTATGCACATGTTCTGTGCTATAATGACATGTCTCGATCCAAAGAAAAAGAACGTCAGTCCCAAGATTTATCGTCTGATCCTGTGCATTTGTCCACTGGTTTCTCTCTGGTGTGCCGCACTGATCTACAGTAATGCGCTGCACGCCCCGCTTCATTTCATCAACTGGGGCAGTCTTCTCATGGGTGTTATCTTTCTTGTTACCGGAAACTACCTGCCCAAGTGCAGACAAAATTACACCATCGGCATCAAACTGCCCTGGACGCTGGACGACGAAGAAAACTGGGATTATACTCACCGACTGGCCGGCAAATTATGGATGATCGGAGGAGTACTCATCATCCTTCTTGGTTTTCAGACGGTTGTTCCACCTATGGCAGTATCCCTGACCATTATAGTTGTGGTGACCATGATTCCGGCGATTGCATCCTATCTCTACTATAAAAAACACTAAGATGAGATATGCATGCATTCTTTCTGGATTTTTTATAATTATGGCTCCCAGCGATAATGTCCTACAATATCATCCCTTTTTTCCAAAATATCCTGTTCATAAGATTTTTGCCAGGGGTCATTGTGATGGATGATATATGGAATCCCCTTTTCATTGCGCCTGTCCGATACAATTGCTATATGCTTTTGAAAAATAACAATATCGCCACCCTGCCATTCTTCTGTTTGAAATACATCTGTAGTCAGGCTTCTGGCATGATTTTTAAAAAATATCTGCAGGTTTTTTACCCGCCGAAAATCAATATCGGCATCCGGCTGCGCAACCTCATACGCATCCGGATGCTCCTCTATATCCTTTTCTACCAGCGCCTTGAGATCGTATCCGGCATCTTTCATCGCAAACGCCACCACATCCGTACATACACCATAGCCATCATCCGGATAACCGTTTTCATAGTATTTACTCTTATATTTTGGCTTTGTATTCACATAAGCAAGCGCTCCCTGCAAAATGTCCGTCTGGTCATCTATTCCATCCTGATCCGCATCCGATTCACTGTGAATCTTTGTAAATTCCATTTCTGCCAGATCAGGCAATCTTTCTGGAGAAGTATGCTGGTATCGACATATAATCCCACCAATAACCAGGAGTGCCATCACACCTGCAACTCCCAAGAAGATACATAAGTTATATAGTCGTTTTTGTTTTCTCATTACCTGCCACTGCTCCTTCAATTATGCAAAATAAAAAAAGAGACCATACAAATCTGTACGGTCTTTCTCTTTCATGAGACATCGGGGATTCGAACCCCACAACAAACTCGTGAAAAGACCATAAAAAGGAGGTTTTTGAAGCTGCCATCTCATTTTGACAACAAAATCTACTATCCAGATTCAACAAGATTTTCATTGCATCCCTGATTCCTCACTGTTATAATTAAGATATGGGT
Source organism: Oscillospiraceae bacterium NTUH-002-81 (assembly GCA_032620915.1). Classification (NCBI taxonomy): domain Bacteria; kingdom Bacillati; phylum Bacillota; class Clostridia; order Eubacteriales; family Oscillospiraceae; species Oscillospiraceae bacterium NTUH-002-81. The sequence goes on along the minus strand of CP136052.1, from coordinate 46,193 downwards.
GTTGCCATAACGGTAGGCGGTTAGTCCTTCTCCAGAGGGACTGCGACCCTCTGATTACATAGAAACCCGAAAGGGAATCCACTGGAAAGGAGGGCTAAGCCATGAGTATCTTGGATTTCATTGCAGTCGCAAGCTTCGGTTTGACCTGCTTTTGTGCCGGATACACATTCGGCAAAGATAGTGATAAGACGCAAAAATAGCCGCCCAAGTCTGACAAACTAAGTAAGCGGCAATTTTTGCTAAATACTTTTATTGGACTAACCGTCTATCGGTAGCACTCTTTTATATCATCATATTATCACGCCTAACTCAAAATGTCAAAAATTTTCTATATATGCATCTTTCGTTTCCCCTTCGTCCGTCATACTCATGTTGTACACACAATACTACGAAAGGAGTTTATACAAATGAGCGCAACCAAAAATTTAATCATGACTTATGAAGAGATGATCGGCAAAGATCTGGATGATTTTACAGACAAAGACTTCTTGAAAATCGAAACAACGGACATTCTTCAGAACACAGCCCTTCCATGCGACCCGCAAACCATCGAATTTTTTGATGATATATATGGCAGTGATAACAGAACCGACTTGAAACGCTGGATTATGGTATCTGATCACAACCGCCAGGTCAACTACGGGTATACCAACCAGTCAGACCTCATCCAGACGATCTCCGCTCTCCTGCCCAACGAATACAATCTTTTCTTCACGCCCGCCTTATTTTTCGGCTGGAGAACGGATGCTCATGCACACTACATACGCACAATATTTATCGACATCGACGGCATTGACGAATACTTTCCCGACATGGACGATTTGCAAATAAAACAGTAGCTCACAAACACCTACCGCCTGCCGGATCATCTCTTACCCAACTGGGTTGTTGCCAGCGGACACGGTCTCCACCTATATTACATGATCCATGAGCTGGATCTTTTTGATCCAACACAATCCGAGATGCGAAAAACCTACACCGGCTATCTGCTTACTTATTTTCACGGAGATATCGCCTGCCGCAATCCAAGTCATATCATGCGGATTCCTGGAAACTACAACATTAAGCGGAAGCCTTATCCACAAACAGTCCTTCATCATTTAAACACGGATAAAAATTATGAAATCACCCACTTGGATTACTTTCAGACATCCGCAGATGCTGTCATGGCCTATCAAAAAGCACAGCGGGAAGAGATCAATGTCAAACGATTGGAAACGAGGAAACGCAACCAGCTCTTGAAAGAGGATACAGCAGAATCTACGGATAAAACCGAAGAGCAGCCACAGGAAAACCCCGCTGTGGAAACGAAAGATATTTCCCCTCATACAGCCATACCACATTCAATCCCCAAAAGCATCCCTGAAATATCCTGCAGCTGATCTTGACCGTTCAATCTATGATCCAGAACGTCAGCTGAATACACACGTCATAGAACTTCTGGCCAAGTGTGATTGGATCAATGAGCCGAATAACCTGCTGATGACCGGAGGGGCCGGTGCTGGGAAAACGCACATTGCCTGCGCCTTATGTATCACAGCAATGCATCAGAATCGTACTGTTAAATATATACGTGCGAACACACTTTTAAAGGAATCCGATCATGCCAGACAGGAAGGTACTTACTTTGAGTATTCGAATGAAATGGTAGCTTATGATCTCATGGTGATAGATGATTTCGGTTTAATGGATCTGGACATCGAAAAAGGCCGCGACCTGTTTGAAATCATCGAGTCCAGAGACTGCCGCAAGGCAACTATTATTATCTCTCAGATTCCAGTATCCGGATGGTATCAACTTTTTGGGGATTCCACCTATGCAGATGCCTGCTTAAGCCGAATGACATACAAGGCATATCGTCTTGAATTTCCTGGTAGGGATCGCAGAGTAAATAATGGTAACTAATAAACGTGCTGAGCTTTGCTCAGTTTAAAGCGGAATGGCGCTCCGTTCCTCTGGAACGGATGCGCAGTTCTTGCGGAATATGCACATTTCGGAACTTTGTCAATTTTTTCAGGAATAATGTCTAATTTAATAATGATATTTAAAATCCTTCGGCTAAAATATATATCACTTCAAACACTTATGCAAAGTTTGTTCTTGGCATCGAAAAAACGCAAGCTGTTAAAAAAGAAAGCATCAGAAGTAATCTTTTGAAAGACTCCTTCCAATGCTTCCATATTATTTATATTCTTCGTTTTGCACGCAAACATTGTTCCGCTAACAATATCATCTCTTCGGTGGGAATAGGAAGTTCTTCTAATTCATAAGATTTACCCATTGCATAGTATTTTGTCTTTCCAATATCGTGATAAGGAAGAATTTCCACCCGTTCTACAGAGTTCCCCAGGCTATCAATAAATTTCCTTATTTTTCCCAATTCTTCTTTGGTATCATTAAAGTTCGTTATAAGCGGAACACGGATCCACATCTTAGCTCCCTGACAAGCAGACAATCGTTTCAAATTTTCACATATAACATCAATATTCTGACCACAACCCTCTTTAAATAAGGAGGCCGAGATTGCTTTGATATCACAAATCCACAAATCTACATAAGGAAGCAGGTTTTCCATATTCTCCCATGTCACATAAGAAGCTGTTTCAATCGCCACATGAATCTGTTGTTCTTTACAGGCCCTTATAACCGGAAGAAGATTTTTTGCCTGAAGAAGTGGCTCACCTCCAGAGAATGTTACGCCACCTCCGGTTTTCATATAGAATAATCGATCTCTGAATATTTTCTCTGTTAAAACCGGATTTTCTATCCATTCTCCTGCTATTTCCAGGCTTTTTTCCGGGCATACTTCTGCACATCGACCACATCTAATGCATTTATTCCATTGAACCGCATGCATTTCTTCATTAACCTGATGAACTATCTTCGGACATACTGAAGCGCACATTCCGCAAAGTATACATTTCTCACTATAGTAAAGAAGTATTTTTTTCATATCCAGGGATTCCGGATTATGACACCAACGACATTGCAGACCACATCCTTTCAGAAATACCGTGGTTCGGATTCCCGGTCCATCCTGCACGCAAAATCTCTGCACATCAAAAATTAAAAGTCCCATTAACTAATTTCCTTTTCAAATCGCTCAATCATATCCTTCTGAACTTCTTTTAACATATCTGTAAAGTAAATGCTAAAGCCACCCTTTCTGACAATAACATTTGGGTATTCTTCCGGATTCTCATAGGCTTTTTTCAAAAGATCAAGACTTACACTATTTACCTGAACCTGCATGCCACCATTTTCAAGATATACCTTCAGCAGCCCCTTCACTTTTGCTCTTCCCTCTTCATCATCAAGAATATTTGCCGGTATGTATATATCTATCGGCACACCTCCACTGAATCGATACTGCGGCAAATGAAGTGCACTTGTCATCAAATCGGTAGGTGTATTCTTAATTACCTGCATAACAGGACCTGCATTTTTACCAAAGGCTTCCCCGTCTTTTCTTCCATCAAGGTTTGCATAAACACAACGACCAAACTGAACATTGGAATCAATTGTGTGGCAGGTAGGCAAATATCTGACATTTCCATGATAACAATTTTCTGCTGCATCTGCTAACGCATTCAGAACAAATGCAGCCATGTCATCTGCATCATCACTTCCATCTGCATATTTCGGACAATTTTTTACCGCACTAAAAATCTCTAAATTTCTCTTAGAACCTTCAAAATTATAAATCGTTGCCTGAATCAAGTCTTCAAGTGTGTATTTTTTCTCTTCGAATACCAGCTTTTTGATAACTTCCAGAGAATCTCCTGCATCGGCAAACCCCTGTGCAAGAACAGTTACATTATGATATTTTACTCCCCTTCCAGATCGAACAGCCTCAAATTGTTCATCCGGAATCTTTAACCACTCTTTCGCCTCCATTCCCATGGAGTGGATAGATGCGTGTGCACGATCTCGGCCATATTCAATACAGTCATCCAATAGCATAGATAGAACCGGATTCGGTCTGTTCCAGGCAACCCACGCAGAGCGTTTTTTATTCAAATCAGTCACATATCTTACAATACACTGTGTATAACGATAGTATTGCGCCTTGATTATCTCCATACTGGTAGGTTCCATCGGAATCACATCTTTAAAATAAATATTCAGAGATTCCGGAAGTTCTCCACTGAAAGGTTTTCCTTTATTTACCGAAAGTTCCAAGGCAAGATTCATATTAACGCAGCATCCCCACATGTCTGCAAGTTCTTTTCCTACAATCACTTCACCCATGCAGCTATTGATAGAATAATCCTGCTCATTCAGCATACCACGGTAGGTCATTGCTGCTTTACAAGAAGGTTCACTGTAAAATGTTGGTTGTCCAATTTCAAACAGCGTCCTATTAACCAAATCATCGTAAAAATCATCTGAATCAGATTTCATTCTTGTAGCAATAATAGGTGCCCGCAATCGAACAGACTTTTCCACTTCCAGAAGCAACTTTGTCATCTCATTATATTCCGGTCCTAAGTTCATGGCACATGAACCATCTCCGTACTTATCAAATGTCTTAAAAAATTCCATCAGCAAAAATTTAGCATCTTCACGGGTATTTCCATCTGCAATCCATTTTTCATAATACGGAAGCAAGTATTGATCAGTTCTCCCAAAAGAAACTGATGCCCAGGAGCGTTCTGCAGTTGGCACAATTGTATGTATGAGAAAGATCGACTGTAATGCTTCAAACAGATCTTCCGCAGGTTCATAGGGCACACGTCCAAGAGCGTGAATCATACGCTTCAAATTAGTTCTTTGCTTCTCATCCTGACAAGTTTCCAATTTCTTAACGGCAAGATTATGGAACCGCATCGCATAACTCTGCGAAATGCGGATACCTTTTTTCATCGCCAGCAAATAATTCCTGCCATAAAAATCTATTGGGCGCATTAAACGATCATCAATTCTTTTTTCATATGCTTTCAATCCCTTAGAAATAATGGTTTCGTAATCTAAACATATATGTGAAGGAGTATAAATGCCAAACAGTAAATATCTTCCACTAATCATATACTCATCCTCACTGTAAATCTTATATTCTTCACTATTATTATATTCATCTGCATCTGCTTGTGCGATTTGACTAATTAATTCCGGACTGGCAAACTGTGATCCATAATTTCCGGCAATCACATCTTCATCTCCGATGCCTATAGGAAGAAGTTCCAGTGCACGCTTTAAGATTTCCATTTCTCTGTCCAGAATATTATTCTGCTGTATGCCATCTGCAGTCACTTGCTTTCTTGCAAGATTTGTGGTCATACCTTCCGGCGGATATGTGATAGACTTCATAAAGTCTTCTAAACTAAAAACCGGGATATTTTCCTTTGCTATTTTCATATTCATACCTCGCTCATCAGGATGGGATAATACAGGCAGAAGCTGTATTATCCTAGCCTCTGCCCGTATTATTCTTTATTAGGGGGATACTATTTTACATAGTCTGTTAATCCATACGCTTCAATAACACTGTCAAGCGTTTCAGCATTAATAGAATCTTTATCATTTACAAATGCGTCAACTGTATTAGGGTCAACAACGGAAGCTTCTGTCATCGGAAGCTCGATATCTTCATCCGGAATATCAAGACCTTTGGCAAGCATAAAAGAAATCGCAATTGCACGAACACCTTCTTCATAAGGAATCTGATCAATTGTATATGTCATTTCTCCTGCCTGAATAGAATTCGTAGCATCTTCAGTTGCATCAAATCCGCCGACAATTACCTGGCCGACCTTACCAACACTTCTGAGTGCCTCAACTGCACCAAGTGCCATCTCATCATTTGCAGCCCATACAGCATCAATATCCGGATTTGCCTGTAATAAATTCTCCATAACCGTCAATGCTTCTTCTCTTGTGGAATTACCACACTGCTCTGCAACGATTTCAATTTGAGAATCAGCAATTCCATCTTTAAAACCTTTTACACGTGCATCCATAACATCTCTTCCAGGTGTCGCATCCAAAACAATAATCTTCCCAGCACCATTCAAAAGTTTTACCATCTCTTTTTCCGCAAGATACGCCACCTTGATAATTATCGGCTGTAATGGAGCAGGATACATGTTCAGAAGATGTTCTGGATCCGGAGGTTACAACCGTAATTCCCATAGTTGCTGCCTCTTCAATGGCTGTATTAATACCATCTGTGGAAGTCGGGTCAATCTCAATAACATCTGGTTCTGTTGCAATTAAATTCTCAATTATACCAATCTGTGCTTCCGGATCCCATTCAGAATCACCCGGGTTTGTAACCTGAGAAAACTTAATTCCCAGTTTCTCAGCCATATCTTTAGATCCATTTGCAAACTGTACATACCAGGGATTGTTTAAAGTAGGCATTGCCTGTGCCACAACTACAGTTCCCTCTTCAGAAGCTGCATCTTCTGTTTTTTCTCCCTTTGTTTCTGTTGTGCCTGTCGAAGAACCACACGCTGTTGCTGAAGCACTCATAACTACAGCAAGAACAAGAGCCATCATTTTTTTCTTCATAGTGAAAACCTCCCAAATATACATTATTTTTAGTTTTTATAGAAATCACTGCGCAGTGAAAATCCCTTTTCCCCTTTATTTATCTTTTTTCTTCATATCAAGCAAAACAGCTCCCAGAATAACACTTCCAAGAATAATACTCTGAATATAAGTATTAACATCAAGAAGGGTCAATCCATTTCTTAAAACCGTAATCAGTAAACACCCTATCACAGATCCAAATAATCCACCGGTTCCTCCACTCAAACTTGTTCCGCCAATAACCACAGCAGCAATAATATCCGTCTCAGCTCCATCTGCTGCACTCGGCTGTCCGGAATTCATTCGAGCAATCAAAATACACCCCGCAATTGCTGTAAGTACCCCCGATAATGTGTAAATGATTACCTTACGCGCTTTAACATTCTCCCCAGAGAATGCAACCGCCTGCTCATTTCCTCCAATTGCATAAATATATCTGCCAAGAATCGTTTTCTTTAAAATAAAGAATCCAAATATAACAACAATAACTGCGATGATAACTGGCACCGGAATGCCTCCAACCATGCCTGTCCCAATATAAGAAAATGAACTTGGCAAACCAGTAATTGGATAACCACCGCTATACAGGAATGCAATTGCTCTTGCTATCATACAGGTAGCCATGGTAGTAATAAATGCCGGGACTTTTCCATACGCAACCAGTGCTCCCGCCAACGCTCCAAATACGGCCCCTACAAGGAGTCCTAAAATGAACGCTGGAACCAAACCCAAACCATTTACCAGCATTCCTGCCACCAATGTTCCTACTAAGGCCTGAATACCACCGACTGCCAAATCAATACCGCCTGTAAGAATAATAAAGGTCATTCCGACCGTAAGAATTAGATTGATAGAACTCTGTCTTAAAATATTTGTAATGTTGTAAAGTTTTAAAAAAGCAGGTGACAAAATTGAAAATACAATAAACAAAACAATAAGCCCTATCAACGCCCCGCCTACAGAAAATGAATTTTTAAATTTTTTAAATTTATCCATTGTATTAACCCCTTTTAGAATGCGTATTTCATAACTTCTTCTTCCGTAAACATCTCCTTATTCGTAATTTCACCGGAGATTTTTCCTTCCCGCATTACAAGAATACGATCACTAATACCTAGAATTTCCGGCAAGTCAGAAGAGATCATAATAATTTCCACTCCTTGTTTTGCAATATTCTGTATGATTCGATAAATTTCCGCTTTTGCTCCTACATCAACACCTCTTGTCGGCTCATCCAGTATTAAAACCTTCTGCGGCTGATATGACCATTTGGCAATTACTACCTTTTGCTGGTTTCCTCCACTCATGTTTCCGGTTAGAATATCCTTCCGATTTGGTCTGATATTAAAATCCTCAATCAGATTGTCTGTCTGTTTTTCCATCTGCCGGAAACGCAGTACTCCGGCTTTACTCATGGTGTTATAATACGGAAGGCCAATATTATCCTCCACAGACATAGTCAGAACCAAACCATGAAGTTTTCTTTCCTCCGGAACCATGACAACGCCTTTTCTTTTCGCATCTATCGTCGATTTGAATTCAATTTCCTGATTATTTAAATAGATCTTACCACTCGTCTTCTTATCCACACCCAAGATCGCTCTCATAATCTCCGTTCTTCCAGATCCCACCAGACCGGAAAACCCTAGAATCTCTCCTGCTCTAACCTCAAAAGAAATATCCTTCAAAACACCTTCTTCATTCAAATCTTCCACTTTCAAAACAACGTCTGTAATGTTCTTGTCAACAGCTGGAAATTGATTTTTTAATTCTCGGCCAATCATCATTGTTGTAATTCGATTTTTCTGAAGTTCTTCTTTATTCAATTGTCCAACCATATGTCCGTCTCTCATAACACTACATCGATTAGCGATAACCGGAAGTTCATCCAGACGATGAGAAATATAAATGATAGAAATTCCTTGATTCTGCAGCGATTTAATAATTTCAAATAGCTTAACAATTTCCTTTTGTGATAATACTGCAGAAGGCTCATCCATAATTAAAAGTTTAGATTCTATTGAAAGTGCCTTGCAAATCTCAACCATTTGTTTTTCAGCAACACTCAAATTTTTTACAATATCTTTAGGACTGATTGTAGCCGAAATTCGATCAAGTAACTGCTGTGTTACTTCATATGTTTTCTTTTTATCAATAATTCCCTTCATCGTATAAGGTTCTCTGCCAAGAAAAATATTTGCTGCAACATCCAATTCCTCGACCAAATTAAATTCCTGATGAATTGTACTGATTCCATAATCAAACGCATTCTTTGGAGACTCTATCTTTGCTTCCTGCCCATTTATATATATCTGTCCACTTTCCGGTTTATGTACCCCTGCAAGTACCTTGATCAAGGTTGACTTACCGGCTCCGTTCTCACCAACCAGTGCATGAACTTCTCCACATTCAATATCAAAATCAATATTGAATAAGATCTGGGTTGTTCCGAATGATTTGCATATCGACTTCATTTCAAGAAACTTTTCTGCCACTTCACATCTCCTCCCTTCTTCTCGTTTATGTACTTCATATAACAACAATACACCTTTCGTTTCAAAACTTCTAGTGTTTCTTTTCACAATATTTTTGTTAATTTTTTGTGAATTATGACAAATCAAACACTTTTTTTCAAAACTTTTTTGCCATTATTTTTAATGTGTGATATAATAACGACGATAGAGATTAGTAAGAAAGAGGCAGAAAATGTTTACAAAAGACCGTAGAAAAGCCATTCAAGAATTATTAATGGAAAATCGGCAAATTAATGTTTCAAGACTCAGTACACAGTTCGGAGTTTCAGAAGTTACGATTCGAAAGGATCTTGAATATCTAGAAAGTATCGGATTTCTGATTCGTACCCATGGGGGCGCTGTTTTAAAAGATGCCGCTTCACCTACAGGTTTTTCCATTAATACAGGCTCTCGCTATACTGAAAATATTAGTAAAATTGCAGCTTCCCTGGTAAATGATGGCGATGTCATTTATCTTGGTTCAGATGTTTTTGGGACATCCATTGCCCCGCTTCTTTCGGAAAAGCACCAGCTGACCGTGGTAACCAACAACATGCTTGCCGCTGTAATACTGGCCGATTATCCTCACATTCAAACAATTATTCCCGGTGGAATTCTTACCAAAGAAGACTCCTGCAGTTATACTTCCGGCAACGATGTAACTGCTTATTTATCCAAGCTGGTCTATGATAAAACAATCATTGGCGTGGATGTTATCAATAAAACGCGTGGTTTTCTTATGCGTAATTCTGATAGGTGTGCAATTTATAAAACGGTTCTGTCCAATACAAGTCAAAAAATTATATGTGTCAATGAAGATGCTTTTGATAAAAATGCACTCTTCCAGTTAGCTCCACTGGATCAAGTCGATTTAGTTGTGTCCAGCGGAAATCTTCCGGAAGAATATATTGAATATTTCATTAATAATTCCATTCGTGTATATTCTTCCTACGATTTAGAATCCATTCACTGATTTTCTCCGGTTTTATTATTTACAGAGGCTGTTATGACAACAAACGATTCTATTTTTTCGAGCTGTAGGCTTAAACAAACAATACAACCAGCATTACATTTTAAATGATGTATCCGTGGATCTCACCCAAGGAGAAATACTGGGAATTTGGGGTGTTAATGCCTCTGCAAAAACCACTTTAATCAAAGTACTCTCCGGAATCGTCAGCGTAGATACCGGAATTTTCTATATTGAAAATGTGCCTTATTCCTCAATAAGCTGTCAAAAGGGAACATTTCTTGGTATTTCAGCAATCCTGGGAGATGAACAGCTCGCTTTCAATATGTCCGCAGGCGATAATATTTATCTCGGTTCTTTTCAGCCAAAAGCCTTTTATACTCCTTGGTATCATCAAAAGGCTTTGGAAAAAGAAGCAAATAAACATTTGCAGCATTATCAGTGTTCCATCGATTTAAATGCCAAATTACAAACGCTCACAGTTGCAGAACGTTATATTATTCTCATTATGCGTGCGGTTGTACGCTCTGCAAAAGTTCTTCTGATTGATGATTGTCTTTCAGAAATGGATCGAAAAGAACAGCAGGAATTTATCCGACTATTGAAACAATTGTCCTCCGAAGGTTTTGCAATTCTAATTGCATCTCAAAACATTATACAACTGACCCAAGTTTGCGATTCCATTCAAATCATCCAAGATGGCTACCTTTCATCGAAGTATCACACAAAAGATGAAAACACCTATTTAACGGATGTTATGAAAAACCGTGTTCTTTTTCCCAAAATGCATCTAACAAAAGGAGATATCATCTATCAGTGCAGTCAATTATCTTATGGAAATGCTCTGAAAAATATCTCTTTGGAAATTCATGAAGGAGAAATTATCGGAATCATTGGTGCATCAGGTTCCGGGAAAAGCACGCTTGCCAAAGTAATTGCCGGACATTTACACAACACATCGGGTACAACCCGTATCAACCACCGAACTGTGAAGATTCGTAACAAATCTGATGCCCGCCGCCATGGAATAGCTCTGATTTCCAACACGGTAGATAATAATAACCTGGTTCCTGACATGAACCTATCTGATAATATTTTACTAGGTAATTACAGACAGAGTTCTCATCGTTTCCTGCCATTTGTAATTTCTTCTACAAAAGAAACCTTGATTTCTATTAACCTTCAAGACAATCTGGAAATGGAACTTAGTAAAAGTGAACAAGTAAAACATCTCAGTAATGGCACACAGAAAAAAATTGCTTTCTCTCGTTCTATCATGTCAGGTGCTCAACTGCTTCTGCTGGATGAACCATCTGTCAGCATCGACAATATAGGAAAAGTACAGATTTATAACATCATAAACAATTTACTTCTGAGCAAAAAAGCAATTATTCTCTTCTCGTCCAATGTTTTGGAAGTAATCAACATGTGTGAACGAATCCTCATTCTTAAGGACGGGGAAATCGTCGACGAAATCATTTCTCAGGAAACGACGGCTGATGACCTCTACAAAATGATCTATACGGTAAACTAAAGTCCACCGATTGCACTCTCGGTGGGCTTTACACTGTGGCCCATACACGCCAATAATTTTTTTAAATCATCAGCCAATCGTATCTTTTACCATACTTTTCGCGGCCTGTAACCCAAATACGATAATATCTGTAATTGCATTGCCACCCAGCCGGTTACTGCCATGTATCCCTCCTGTAATCTCACCGGCTGCATAAAGCCCTGGAATAATGCGGCCTTCCTTGTCCAATACATGCGCATCCGAATCAATCGTCACGCCGCCCATTGTATAGTGAATGCTAACCTGACGTGGCGTTGCCGTATACGGCCCATGTTTCAGCCTGCATCCAAATGCCACTCTTCCAAATTCCGCATCTTTGCCTTTTTCCATGCATGATAACTGTTCACACTTTGGAGCAGATGTTCCGGAGAAATCCCAATTTTTTCAGCCAGTTCTGTCAGTGTATCCGCTACCTGAATGTATCCATTTTCTTCCAAATATTTTCTGTCAAAGCCATCTCCGGAGCGCCATTTTGGACTTGTAATATCTGTATAATGTGCTCCATCTGCAGACTCGATTACATAATATCGCCGCCCGGGCTGTCTCAGAATTGCTGCACAGATATCATCTCTTCGTCCATCCTCTCTCACAAAACGGTCCCCGTTTTGATTCACAAAAATTGTTTCCGGTGTGGCACATACACACCGCGGCGGATATTTCGTCATATTTCCATTTTTCATGTTGCCAAGATACAGCAGCTGAATCTGATCCATATCTCTCACTCCCCGGCTCCTGCCTGTTCTGCCAGACGGATTCCTTCTCCCTGCGCACAGGACGTCCGGTTTGTCGTGGGAACACAGCTAAGATCTGCCCATTTTCCACTCGTATTATATTCCTGCACCATTTTACGGTTGGCAGAATATCCCCCACATGCCAGAAGTTAACATAAAATCCTCCTTTATACGCAGAAAAAGCTGATACTATCTGCGTGATTTGATCGCAGAAGTCATCAGCTTTATAAGCGGTTCTGGTATTATGGATGCCAAGGGAGCACTTCATTCCCGATAGATAATACTATACTTAATATTTTGATAAATAGCAAGCTTCAATCAATCTCATATGATCTTATAAAAAATGGAAGTACTAATTTCTCAGTACTTCCACAATTTCAAAAAATGAGACATCGGGGATTCGAACCCCGGACAACTTGATTAAAAGTCAAGTGCTCTACCAACTGAGCTAATATCCCACGGTTGATTGATACAACCAAATGCCCAGAGCCGGAATCGAACCAGCGACACGAGGATTTTCAGTCCTCTGCTCTACCAACTGAGCTATCTGGGCATGTTACGCTGTGCTACAGCTAAAAATTGCGGGGGCAGGATTTGAACCTACGACCTTCGGGTTATGAGCCCGACGAGCTTCCAGACTGCTCCACCCCGCGACGGTATATGGTTATTCTCAGACATTTGTCTGAAAATGGATGGAGGTGGATTCGAACCACCGAAGCAATTTGCAGCAGATTTACAGTCTGTCCCCTTTGGCCACTCGGGAATCCATCCATATTTTTATAAGCCGATGATCGGACTCGAACCGATAACCTGCTGATTACAAATCAGCTGCTCTGCCAATTGAGCCACATCGGCATTCGAGGCGATTACCTCTAAATGGGACCTATAGGGCTCGAACCTATGACCCTCTGCTTGTAAGGCAGATGCTCTCCCAGCTGAGCTAAGATCCCGCGCTGATAAATTGTAGCTTATAAAAACAAACGACCCAGATCGGACTCGAACCGACGACCTTCGCCGTGACAGGGCGACGCTCTAACCAACTGAGCCACTGGGCCGTATAAAGGAAATGTACCTTCAAAACCACATATTGTATTACATCCGAATTGTTTGTTTTCCTGAACCACTGTCGGAAGTTCGAACTCATCTTCATTCACTCGAACGACCAACGCACTCTTTGAACACTCCGCGGCGGTCAGCTCGAATCCGCTTCGCTTCTTCTCGCTGCCTTTCGCTTCGCGAATGTCATGTCCCATCTGTCAGCGTCTCAGAATGTAAACATTCTTCTCCGCCTCCAGCTACTCCATGCCGCTCTCCAAGTTCTTTGGTCAAGCCCTCGACCTATTAGTGACAGTCAGCTGCATGCGTTACCGCACTTCCACCTCTGCCCTATCTACCTTGTCGTCTTCAAGGGGTCTTACAGCTTTCGCTGGGATATCTCATCTTGAGGGGGGCTTCACGCTTAGATGCCTTCAGCGTTTATCCCGTCCCGACTTGGCTACTCGGCCATGCTCCTGGTGGAACAACCGATGCACCAGAGGTCAGTCCATCCCGGTCCTCTCGTACTAAGGACAGCTCCTCTCAAATATCCTACGCCCACGCCGGATAGGGACCGAACTGTCTCACGACGTTCTGAACCCAGCTCGCGTACCGCTTTAATGGGCGAACAGCCCAACCCTTGGGACCTACTACAGCCCCAGGATGCGATGAGCCGACATCGAGGTGCCAAACCACTCCGTCGATGTGAACTCTTGGGAGTGATAAGCCTGTTATCCCCAGGGTAGCTTTTATCCGTTGAGCGATGGCAATCCCACTTTATACCACCGGATCACTAAGTCCTACTTTCGTACCTGCTCCACCCGTCGGTGTCACAGTCAAGCTCCCTTCTGCCTTTGCACTCTACGAATGGTTTCCAACCATTCTGAGGGAACCTTTGAGCGCCTCCGATACCCTTTCGGAGGCGACCGCCCCAGTCAAACTCCCCACCTGACATTGTCCCTCCGCCAGTTCATGGCGGCAGGTTAGAAACCCAGTACCACAAGGGTGGTATCCCAACAGCGGCTCCAGAAAGACTGGCGTCCTTCTTTCATAGCCTCCCACCTATCCTGTACATGCAATACCGAATCCCAGTATCAAGCTAGAGTAAAGCTCCATGGGGTCTTTCCGTCCTGGCGCAGGTAACCAGCATCTTCACTGGTACTTCAATTTCACCGGGTCCATTGTTGAGACAGTGCCCAAATCATTACGCCTTTCGTGCGGGTCGGAACTTACCCGACAAGGAATTTCGCTACCTTAGGACCGTTATAGTTACGGCCGCCGTTTACTGGGGCTTAAGTTCGGACCTTCGCTTACGCTAAGCCCTCCCCTTAACCTTCCAGCACCGGGCAGGCGTCAGCCCATATACTTCACCTTGCGGTTTTGCATAGACCTGTGTTTTTGCTAAACAGTTGCTTGGGCCAATTCTCTGCGGCCTCCTGTTACAGAGGCACCCCTTCTCCCGAAGTTACGGGGTCATTTTGCCGAGTTCCTTAACAATGCTTCTCCCGTCGGCCTTAGGATTCTCTCCTCATCCACCTGTGTCGGTTTACGGTACGGGCTCATAATAAACAATAGCGGCTTTTCTTGGCAGCCAGCTCACACGCTTCCCTACTAGATTTCGGTCCACATCACGCCTTCGGATTGGTTTGCGGATTTGCCAACAAACCTCCCACCTCGCTTGTACCGGTTCTTCCATCCCCGGCTCGTGCTCTCTTTCTGCGTCCCCACAGTTCTGTTATTATGAGGTACAGGAATTTCAACCTGTTATCCATCGACTACGTCTTTCGACCTCGCCTTAGGCCCCGACTTACCCAGAGCAGATCAGCTTTACTCTGGAAACCTTAGATATTCGGCCAGAAGGATTCTCACCTTCTTCTCGCTACTCATTCCGGCATTCTCTCTTCCATGCAATCCACAGCTCCTTACGGTACTGCTTCGTCTCGCATGCAATGCTCCTCTACCAATCATACTAAAAGTATCATTCCTCAGCTTCGGTGTCGTGTTTTAGCCCCGGACATTTTCGGCGCAGGACCTCTCGACCAGTGAGCTATTACGCACTCTTTTAATGTATGGCTGCTTCTAAGCCAACATCCTGGTTGTCTTTGAAATCCCACATCCTTTTCCACTTAACACGCACTTTGGGACCTTAGCTGGAGGTCTGGGCTCTTTCCCTTTTGACTACCCAACTTATCTCGTGCAGTCTGACTCCCATACACCATCTTTACGGCATTCGGAGTTTGATATTCTTCGGTAAGCTTTGACGCCCCCTAGGAAATTCAGTGCTCTACCTCCGCAAGACTTGTATGAGGCTAGCCCTAAAGCTATTTCGAGGAGAACCAGCTATCTCCGGGTTCGATTGGAATTTCTCCCCTATCCACACCTCATCCCCACCCTTTTCAACGGATGTGGGTTCGGCCCTCCATTGCCTTTTACGGCAACTTCAGCCTGGACATGGATAGATCACCCGGTTTCGGGTCTACTTGATCTGACTTGACGCCCTATTAAGACTTGGTATCCCTTCGGCTCCACACCTTAAGTGCTTAACCTTGCCAGATCATGTAACTCGCCGGACCGTTCTACAAAAAGTACGCGGTTCCGCATGTAAAGCGGTTCCACAGTTTGTAAACACAGGGTTTCAGGTTCTCTTTCACTCCCCTCCCGGGGTCCTTTTCACCTTTCCTTCACAGTACTATGCGCTATCGGTCACTAAGTAGTATTTAGCCTTGGGGGGTGGTCCCCCCGACTTCCCTGCAAGGTTCCACGTGTCTCGCGGTACTTCGGATCCTGCTCGCTCCTTCCTGATTTCGATTACGGGGCTTTCACCCTCTCTGGCCGGC
>CP136052.1:0-25000 GCA_032620915.1 Oscillospiraceae bacterium NTUH-002-81 | reverse complement strand
CGTATGGATGACTGCCGGGGTGTTGTCCTTTGTATTTTCCCGAATCAGAGGATCCTTCACGACAGATTTGCGGAGATATCCCTCCACATAGCCCTGCCGGACGCCCTCATTGATGGCATCCTCCACAGAACCGCCCTCAAAATGCACATCCTGACCCACTTCCAGGAAAACGATGGCCATGCCCGTATCCTGACAGATGGGAATCCGATCCTTTCCTGCGATTTCCAGATTCTCCTGCAGCTGGCAGAGAATCTGTCTGCCCAGCGGGGATTTCTCTGTCTGCACGGACGTATCCAGTGCCTCCTTCATATCTGCTGAGAGCACATGATTGACTTCTATACACATTTCCTTGATGTTTTTGGTAAGGTTATCCACATGAACCGCACGAATCATCCACTTTTCCTCCTTTGAACACTTTGATAATATGATGTTACGCTGTCTCTTCCTGCCAGCCCTTGCACACGTCGATCCATTCCTCATAGCCGGAACAGGTCTCCAGCTCCGGGATGGTGAGTTTTACCGCACTGCTGCTGCTTCCCGCTGCCGGGTACATGATATCGAACCGCTTCATGGAAACATCCAGGTATACCTTTACCCAGGAACGGTCCACTGCAAAGGGGCACACGCCGCCGATGGCATGTCCTGTAAAATCAATGACTTCCTCCGGTGTCAGCATTTTGGCTTTCGTATGAAAATACTGCTTATATTTGTGATTGTCGATCTTGGCGTCCCCTGCTGCCACGATGAGCACACAGACATCATCCACCTTGAAGGACAGGGTCTTGGCAATCTGCGCCGGGATGACACCCACCGCATGGGCCGCCAGCTCCACCGTAGCGCTGGACTCATCAAACTCCTGAATTTTATCTTCATAGTTCCACTGCTTTAAATAGTCTCTCACAATCTGTACTGACATGTTTTTCTCCCTGTAAGTCAAATATTTTTTCAAAAAGTGCCCGCATGTCGGGCAGATCTGCTCCCATCATCCGCTCAGGATGCCACTGCACGCCATACACCGGCAGCGTCTCATGCTCGATGGCTTCGATAAGCCCAGCGGGCTGCACCACGGCCGCCACCCGGAACCCCTTTGCCAGTTTTCGAATAGCCTGATGATGAAAGCTGTTCACTAATAACGCCGCTCCATATATTTTTTCCAAAAAAGAATCCGGCAGCAACTGTACCTCATGAACCTCTCCCTGGGGATGAGAAAGATGCAGCGCCCCTTCGATATCCTGATAAATCGTACCGCCAAAGGCAATGTTGATGACCTGGATGCCCCGGCAAATGCCGAGCACCGGCTTTTTCGCCGCTGCAAAGGCCCGGCACAGCCCGATCTCCATGCGGTCTCTCTTCTCATCATAGACGGCGCCGCTCTGGGTATCCGTTTCTCCAAACCACTTGGGATCCACGTCCCCGCCGCCACTTAAGAGAAGGCCATCTGCCAGCTGCTCAAGTGCAGTGATCTCCTCCGGCATATCCAGGTCTGCGATCATCAGCGGAATCCCACCGATTTCCCGGATGCGCAGGGCGTATTCCTCATAGAGAAACAGCCGTTTTCTGTTTTTCTGAAACACTTCCGTACCGGCAGTGATGAGAATGACAGGTTTTTCCTTCATATTTTCCCTGCTTTTTCTCTTTTCCTGTATGATATGAAAACCGCCGGAGTCGGTGCATGTGAAAAGTGAGAATACCCGGGCAGGCTTTCACCCCCGCCAGGCATTCTCACAAATTTCACCGGATTTACTCTTCTGTATCATCCTCGCCCAGCTCATCCCGGATCAGATCTTCTTCCGAAACATCGTCCTCATCGCTGTAGCGCACTTCATTTTTCAGTTCTTCTTCAATCTGCTCTGCGGTTTCCTCCGCACTTTCCGATTTGTTTACTTCCTGGCGCACCTTGGCAATGCTTGCCACGCTCACATCGGTGTCCACGTTCATCAGCTTCACGCCGGAGGTGATTCTGCCCAGTTTGGAAATATCCCTGCAGGCAAAGCGGATGATGATGCCCTCGGTGGTGATCATCATGACCTCATCCTCTTCGTTGACAGCCTTCACGCCGATGACATTGCCGGTCTTGTCGGTGATCTTATAGCACTTCACGCCCTTACCGCCGCGGTTCTGGGAACTGAATTCCTCAATGGATGTCAGTTTTCCAAGACCGTTCTCGGATACAATGAGCAGATACTGTCCCTGGGTATCCAGCTGCATGCCAATGACTTCGTCACCGTCCATCAGGTTCATGCCGATAACACCCATGGACGTTCTGCCGGTGGGCCGCACATCGGTCTCATGGAAGCGGATGCACATGCCGTATTTGGTCACAAGAAAGATGTCCTTCTTCGTGTCAGTAAACTTCACCTCGATGAGCTCATCGTCCTCCCGCAGATTGATGGCAGCCAGACCGGTTTTCCGCACATTTGCGTAGTCGGTGATGGGTGTCTTTTTCACAATACCGTTGCGGGTTGCCATGAACAGGTAACGATCCTTCTCGTATTTGCGGATCGGGATGACAGCCGTGATCTTCTCCCCCGGCTCCAGCTGGAGCAGGTTGATCATAGCCGTGCCTCTGGCGGTGCGTCCTGCCTCCGGGATCTCGTAGGTCTTGAGACGGTATACCTTGCCCTTGTTGGTGAAGAACATCATGTAATGATGGGTGGTCGTCATAAGCAGATCCTCGATGTAATCATCCTCCAGTGTCTGCATACCCTTGATGCCCTTGCCTCCGCGGTTCTGGCTCTTGAAGTTGTCTACGGTCATCCGCTTGATGTAGCCCAGATGGGTCATGGCAATGACCACATCCTCCACCGGAATGAGATCCTCGGTGGACAGGTCATACACGTCATAACCGATAGACGTTCTTCTGTCGTCGCCATATTTGTCCGCAATGATCAGCATCTCATCCTTGATGACGCCCAGCAGCTTATTCTCATCTGCCAGAATGGCTTTCAACTCCTCGATGCGCTTCATCAGCTCTGCGTATTCCTGCTCCAGCTTCTCTCTTTCCAAACCGGTCAGTGCACGCAGACGCATATCTACAATGGCCTGTGCCTGTACGTCATCCAGACCGAAGCGCTCCATCAACCCTTCCTTTGCCACCTGGGCGGAACGGGAGCCTCTGATGATCTTGATGACCTCGTCGATATTATCCAGCGCAATGAGCAGGCCTTTCAAAATGTGTGCCCGCTCCTCGGCTTTGTTCAGGTCGTATTTCGTCCTTCTGGTGACCACATCCTCCTGATGCTTCAGATAATATTCCAGAAGCTCTTTCAGGCTCAGCACCTTGGGCTCATTGTTCACCAGCGCCAGCATGATGACACCGAAGGTCTCCTGCAGCTGGGTATGCTTGTACAGCTGGTTCAGCAGCACGTTGGCATTCACATCTTTGCGCAGCTCAATGCAGATGCGCATACCGGAACGGTCAGACTCATCCCGCAGGTCGGTGATGCCGTCGATCTTCTTGTCTCTTACCAGCTCGGCGATCTTCTCGATGAGTCTCGCCTTGTTGACCATGTACGGGATCTCCGTCACGATGATGCGGCTCTTGCCGTTGGGCATGGTCTCGATATTGGAAACCGCGCGGGTACGGATCTTGCCCCGGCCGGTTCTGTATGCTTCCTCAATGCCTTTCGTGCCGAGAATGGTGGCACCGGTGGGAAAATCAGGGCCTTTGACGATGGCCAAAAGCTCCTCGATTTCTGTATCTCTGCCCTCTTCCACCCGGTTGTCGATGATCTTCACCACTGCCTGGATGACCTCCCGCAGGTTGTGGGGCGGGATATTGGTGGCCATACCGACGGCGATACCCTGGGTACCGTTCACCAGCAGGTTCGGGTAACGGGACGGCAGAACAACAGGTTCTTTCTCCGTCTCATCGAAGTTTGGCATAAAGTCTACGGTATTTTTGTTGATATCGGCCAGCATCTCCATGGAGATCTTGCTCAGTCTTGCCTCTGTGTATCGCATGGCCGCTGCGCCGTCGCCGTCCACGGAACCGAAGTTGCCGTGACCGTCTACCAGCGGATATCTTGTGGACCACTCCTGGGCCATATTGACCAGCGCACCATAGATGGAGCTGTCACCGTGAGGGTGGTATTTACCCATCGTATCACCGACAATACGCGCACATTTTCTGTTGGGCTTGTCAGGGCCGTTGTTCAGCTCGATCATGGAATAGAGCACTCTTCGCTGTACCGGTTTCAGACCGTCTCTTACATCCGGCAGTGCCCGGGCAGCGATAACGCTCATGGCATAGTCGATATAGGAGGTTTCCATGGTCTTCTTTAAGTCCACTTCGTGGATTTTATCAAAAATATTGTCTTCCATTGTCTATCCCCCTATATATCCAGATTCTTTACGAACTTGGCGTTCTGTTCAATAAACTCCCGTCTGGGCTCTACCTTGTCGCCCATGAGCGTGGTAAATGTCATGTCGATCTCTGAGGACTGCTCCTCGTTCATGTTCACCCGAAGCAGAATTCTCGTCTCGGGATTCATGGTTGTATCCCACAGCTGCTCCGCATCCATCTCACCCAGTCCTTTGTACCGCTGGATCTTGATGGTGTTATCCCGGCCGATCTCCGCCAGAATAGAATCCCGCTCCTCGTCGCTGTATGCATACCAGGTCTTCTTGTTCTTCTCGATCTTGAAAAGCGGCGGCTGCGCCAGGTATACATGGCCATCCCGGATCAGATCCGGCATAAACCGGTACAGGAAGGTAAGCATCAATGTGCTGATATGGGCGCCGTCCACATCGGCATCGGTCATGATGATGATCTTGTCATATCGCAGCTTGGCAATGTCAAAGTCCTCATGAATGCCCGTACCAAAGGCGGTGATCATGGCTTTGATCTCTTCATTGCCGTAGATCCGGTCCAGTCTCGCCTTCTCCACGTTCAGGATCTTGCCTCTAAGAGGCAGGATGGCCTGGGTATTTCTGCTTCTGGCCGTCTTGGCAGAACCGCCGGCGGAATCTCCCTCTACGATGAAGATCTCACAGTTTTTCGGATCCTTGTCGGAGCAGTCTGCCAGCTTGCCCGGCAGAGACATGGTCTCCAGGGCAGATTTTCTGCGGGTCAGATCTCTTGCTTTTCGTGCCGCATCCCTTGCCCGCTGGGCCATGACGGATTTCTCGATGATGGTCTTGGCCACGCTGGGATTCTGCTCCAGGAAGATTTCCAGCTGTTCGGATACGACAGCGTCCACCGCACCTCTGGCCTCACTGTTGCCCAGCTTCTGCTTCGTCTGTCCCTCAAACTGCGGCTCCGGGATCTTTACACTGATGATGGCCGTCAGACCTTCCCGGAAATCCTCTCCGGAAAGACTGGGGTCACTGTCCTTGATCAGCTTATTTTTTCTCGCATAATCATTGAGTGTCTTGGTCAGTGCATTACGGAAACCGGTCAAATGGGTACCACCCTCCGGCGTTGTAATATTATTGACAAAACTGTACACACTCTCCGTATAGGAATCGTTGTGCTGCATGGAAACCTCCACGTACACATCGTCCTTGGTGCCCTCACAGTAAACGATCTCGGGGTACAGTGCGGTCTTGCTCTTGTTCAGGTAAGTGACGAACTCCCGGATACCGCCCTCATAGTGGAATACCTTTCGGGTCTCCGGCTCCGTCCGCAGATCCACCAGCTCGATCTTCAGATTTTTTGTCAGGAAAGCCATCTCCCGGAACCGCTGCTTTAACACATCATAGTCAAACACGGTTTCCTCGAAGATCTCCTTATCCGGCAGAAAGACAACCTTGGTACCGGTCTTCTCCGGCTCACACTCGCCGACAACCTTCAGGCTGTAGCACACATGGCCTCTCTCATACCGCTGCTGATAAACCTTTCCTTCATGGTAAATAGTGACCTCCAGCCACTCGGACAGGGCGTTTACCACAGACGCGCCCACGCCGTGAAGGCCGCCGGATACCTTGTATCCTCCGCCGCCGAACTTACCGCCCGCATGCAGAATGGTAAATACCACCTCCACCGCCGGTTTGCCCGCCTTGTGGTTGATTCCCACCGGAATGCCACGGCCGTCGTCGATGACCGTCACGGAATTGTCCGGATTGATGGACACCTCGATCTTGTCACAGTAACCTGCCAGCGCCTCATCGACAGCATTGTCTACGATCTCGTATACGAGATGGTGTAGTCCTCTGGAGGACGTACTGCCGATATACATGCCCGGCCGTTTCCTTACTGCTTCCAATCCTTCCAATATCTGAATTTGATCTGCACCATATTCATTCTGGGTACTCATATACATCCTCCTAGTTTAATTTTCTGTCGTTACGGTTCCCTCTTCCACCCGGAAAATACGATTGATCGTAAACCGGTTGCTGATAAATTCATCCAGCCCGGTACAGGTGATCAGGGTCTGTATATCATGGATACTGTTCAGCAAATAGTTTTGCCTGCTGCTGTCCAGTTCAGACAGCACATCGTCCAGTAAAAGAACCGGTGTATCATGGATGACCCGCTTCACCAGCTCAATCTCCGAGAGCTTCAATGTCAGTGCCGACGTCCGCTGCTGCCCCTGAGAACCAAATTTCCGGATGTCCACATCCTTCACCTGCATACACAGATCGTCTCTGTGGGGGCCCTGGGATGTCATCTTATAGCGGATATCCTTGTCCCTGTTTTTTTTCAGCTGCTCATACAGGGCATCCGCCGGGCAGTCCGGCTCGTACAAAAGGGACAGATGCTCCCTGCCGCCGGTAAGGTTTTCATGGATATCTCCGGCAATCTCTCCCAACTGCTCCACAAAGCTGTGCCGTCGTTTGATGATCTTGGATCCGTAGCCGGCCAGCTGCATATCCCAGATCTCCAGCGTATCCATCCATTCCGGATGAAAGGCAATGTCCTTGAGCAGCTTGTTGCGCTGGATCAGGATCTTGTTGTAGTTGGACAGATTGTGAAAATAAATCTTATCCAGTTGACATAATTCTAGATCGATGAAGCGCCGCCGCTCGGAAGGGCCGTTTTTGATGATATTCAGATCCTCCGGGGAAAAAAACACCAGATTCACGATCCCGAAAAGCTCTGACGCCTTCTTGATGGGAATGCCGTCCACCGCAATGCCCTTCGTTTTATTTTTTTTCAAATGCATATCGATCCGTCTCGTCAGATTCTTCTTCTGCACCAGCATACGGATATGGGATTCCTCCTCCGTGAAGGTGATCATATCCCGATCCTTGCTGCCCTTGTGGGATTTGGTCGTCCCGCCAAGATACACGGATTCCAGGATATTCGTCTTTCCCTGGGCATTATTCCCATAGAAAATATTCGTAAAAGGGTCAAAATCAATATGCAGTTCATGATAATTTCTGAAATTTTTCAGATCCAGTGATTTTACAACCATTGTTCTCCAACTACAGGGTTATTTCTCAATGCGGATCTCTTCTCCGTGAAAAGATACCACATCTCCGTCATACAGCTTCTTGCCGCGCTGCAGCTCCACTGCGCCGTTGACCTGCACCTCTCCGCCCACGATCTTTTCCTTGGCATCCACACCGGATTCCACCAGACCGGCTGCTTTCAGCGCCTGTCCCAGCTTGATATATTCTGTTCTTAATTTGATTGTTTCCATCTTTGTCCTCTTTTTCTGCCGCGCTTACGCGTTTGCCGCAGCGTTAAAGTTTACCGGAAGAATCAGGTAAATATAAGACTTCTCCTCATCCCGGATAAAGCAGGGCGCCTTGGGATTCATCAGATAAATGGTGATCTTCTCCTCGTCGATGACGCGAAGGGCGTCGATGAGGAATTTGGGGTTAAAGCCGATCATAATATCCCGGCCCTCTTTTTCAATGTCGATCTCCTCATGCATGGAACCGATCTGGGAATTGATCTTCAACTCCATGCCCTCATCGGTAATGTTGATGATGATGGGCTTCTTGTCTCCCTCTTTTACCAGAAGCGTCGCACGGTCGATACAGTCCAGGAACTCCCGCTTGTTGATGGTAACCTTCGTCTCGTAATCGCTGGAGAGCATCTGGTCAATGCGGAAATATTCGCCCTCGATGAGGCGGGAAACCACAACGGTATCGTCGAATTCAAATACGATATGGTTGGTGGTGAAGAACAGCTTCACCGTGCTGTCCGCTTCGCCGGATAAAATCTTACTCACTTCCTGTAACGTCTTGCCCGGAACGACCACCTTGCGGTCCTCGTAAGCTTCCTTTAACTCCACCCGGCGGATGGAAATGCGGTGTCCGTCCAGGGAAGCCACCTTCAGCATATTCTCATGGATATCAAAAAGCTCACCGGTCATCAGCTTGTTGTTGTCATTGTCCGCAATGGAAAAGATCGTCTGGCGGATCAGATCCTTCAGCGTAAACTGGGACAGAACGACAGGTTCATTCTTCTCAATATAAGGCAGATAGGAAAAATCCTCTCCGGATTTGCCCGCGATATTGAACTTGGCCTTCTCACAGGTGATGGTGGTGTTGAATTTCTCGTCTGTCTCGATGACCACGTCGTTGTCCGGCAGTTTGCGGATAATATCAGAAAAGATCTTTGCGTCGATGGCGACAACGCCCCGTTCCTTGATCAGTCCTTTGACAGTTGTCTCGATGCCAAGCTCCATGTCATTGGAGGTAAAAGTAATATCGCTTTTGGATGCATCAATGAGAATGCATTCCAGGATGGTCATGGTTGTTTTGGAAGGAACTGCTTTCAGTGCGATGTTGACACCACGGAGCAGATCCGATTTGCTGCAAATGATTTTCATGTGGAAAACTCCTTTCCCCCAGTCGTGTGGGGCGCTTAGTATATAAATAATATGGTAATCCGCAGTAGTAGCAGTAGAGGCTGTGGATATGTGTAAAACTGTGTTTCTGTCTGAAAATACGGAAAAAACAGCTGGGGAAAACCTTGTTGGAAAAGGGGTGTATGCATGAGGATAAATCTGAAGTTATACACAGGCATGAAGGCCTCATCCACAAAGGTTCTACTTATCCACAGACAATGAACAGGTTATACACCTGAAATTGTGGATAACCTGAGAAAAAACATTAATATAAGGAAACGATTCGAAAAATTGTCAACAAAAAAGCAAAACACCTTAGCTGGGATTGAGCTTCTTCTTGATCGTCTCAATGGTGTTGCGGCTTGTCTCATTTTTCTTGATCTCGTCCTTGATCTTGTTGACACCGCTCAAGACAGTGGAGTGATCACGGTTCCCCATGATCTTCCCGATAAGTGTCAGCTTGGTGTCTATGAGTTCCCGGCACAGATACATGGCAATCTGTCGGGGAAATACGATCTCGGCGTTGCGCTTCTGTCCCAGGATGTCCTTGGTGGAAATGCCGAAATGTTCGGCTACCGTCTGAATGATGATCTCCGGCGTCAGTTCCCGTTTGCCGTCGGGAGAAATCATATCCCGCAGGGCATCCTTGGCCAGATCCAGGTTGATCTCTTTCTGCTCCAGCTTGGACATGGCGATGAGCTTGTTCAGGGCTCCCTCCAGCTCCCGGATGTTGGACTTGATGTTGGTGGCGATGTACTGGATGACCTCGTCATCGATGTTGTAGCCGTCCAGCTCCTCTTTTTTCCGTAAGATTGCCATTCTCGTCTCATAGTCAGGCGATCCGATGTCTGCCAGCAGCCCCCATTCGAATCGGGTGGTCAGACGGTCTTCCAGCGTCTCCATATCCTTGGGCGGACGGTCGCTGGACAGCACGATCTGTTTTTTCAGGCCGTGCAGGTGGTTGAACGTATGGAAAAACTCTTCCTGGGTGGACTCTTTTCCTATAATAAATTGCACGTCGTCGATGAGCAGTACGTCGATGTTGCGGTACTTGTCCCGGAAATTGTTCATGGCCGCGGAATTACCGTTACGGATGGAGTCGATGAGCTCGTTGGTGAACACCTCGGAGGTGACATACAGCACCCGGGCCTCGGGATTCGTCTCCAGGATATAGTGGGCGATGGAATGCATCAGATGGGTCTTCCCCAGTCCTACGCCTCCGTACAGGAACAGCGGATTGTACAGTTCCCCGGGGGTCTCGGCCACAGCCAGCGCCGCTGCATGGGCGAAAGTATTGTTTTTGCCCACCACGAAGGTGTCGAAGGTGTAACGGGGGTTCAGGCCCGCCCGCTCGATATTTTCATTGGAAACCGGTGTGTGGACAGCCTTTTCCTCATGGATCCTGTCCAGATTTTTCTCCAGGACAAAGCTGATCTCATAATGATGGCCAGTTAGCTCCTCGGTCACCACCTCCAGAAGCTGTTTATATTTGCGCAGAAGGATCTGAATGGTCTGTTCATTCTGCGAAGGAACGATGACAGTGACCGTATCCTCGCTGACATCGTATACTTTCAGCGGAACCAGCCAGGTGTTGAAGGATACCTCCGTTAAAAAATATTCATTTTTGACCTTTTCAATGATCTCTTGCCATAATTCTCTGACTGTGTTCATATTGATATTCACTCCAATTTTGTTTACAAAATGTCTCAATTTATATTTTACGACAAAAAGAATAATTAAGCAAGATTCGAGTGGGGATATTTTCACACTTCTGTGGATAACTTTGTGGAGACGGTGGAATAACCGGTTGACATATCGCAAGGATACACGAAAAAATGTGTATAAGTCGAAAAATGGGGATAATTTCCGGAAAGCCTGAAAATAAAGGGCTTAAGAGGCGTTAATAACAAATTATACACACGGTTTACCCCAAGTTATCAACAAGTTTTCCACAAAATGTGGATAACATTATGTCACCTACTTGTCCACAGAGAAAGTCGTCCACATCCGTGGATAAATCAAAAACGGAAAAAATACAAGGAATTACTTGACTTTATAGCGTTTTGTCCATATAATTGAAATAGCGTTTTTTAAGAAAAGGAGGTGCCAGAGAGTTATGAAAATGACATTTCAGCCGAAGAAAAGACAGCGCGCGAAAGTTCATGGATTCCGTTCCAGAATGAGCACAGCTGGTGGAAGAAAAGTTTTAGCAGCAAGAAGAGCAAAAGGAAGAAAGAAATTATCCGCATAGGCCGCATGTATGTGGCCTTTTCTTCTATGCCGGAGAAAAGGAAGATTGTATGGAATTCACAGAATCCCTCAGGAAAAATAAGGATTTTCAGGCTGTTTATCGAAAAGGCCATTCCTGTGTGAACAAGTATCTGGTGATGTACGTCATGGACAACCAGTCAGAAAAGAATCGTTTAGGGATATCGGTAAGCAAGAAGGTGGGCAACAGCGTTGTCAGACACCGGTTAAAGAGGCTTATCAGGGAGAGCTACCGGCTGCACGAGCAGGAATTCCAGACGGGGCTCGATATTGTAGTTGTTGCGAGAGTTTCTGCGAAGGACAGAGACTATGCACAGATCGAAAGTGCTTTGTTACATTTGGGAAAGATTCGTAAGATTGTAAAAGAGATGAAGCGGGAAGATGATGAAGCGGATATTAATCGCCATGATTAAGTTTTACAGAAAGAATATATCTCCCATAAAAGGACCGTTCCATTGTATTTATATTCCGACCTGTTCCCAGTACGGAATAGAGGCCATTGAGAAGTATGGAGCGTGCAAAGGACTGTATTTGACAATAAGAAGGGTATTGAGATGTCATCCATTCGCCAAGGGTGGATATGATCCGGTTCCGTAGAGGAGGTTTTTTAATTGCCAGCGTATGTATTGACGCAGTATCAGGGAATGATTTTGGGTCCCATCGCAAAGGTGTTGGGCTATATTATCAATGCCATCTATAATTTTCTGGAAGTTATAGGTATTCCGAATATCGGATTGAGCATTATTTTATTTACAGTTATTGTAAACGTGCTGATGATTCCGCTGACCATCAAGCAGCAGAAGTTTCAGAAGATGACAGCCAGGATGAATCCGGAGTTACAGGCTGTTCAGAAGAAATATAAAAATAAAAAAGACACAACTTCCATGGAGCGCATGAATGAGGAAATGAATGCCATCTATGAGAAATATGGCGCATCCCCCACAGGTGGATGCCTGCCGTTACTCATTCAGATGCCTATCCTGTTTGCACTGTTCCGTGTGATTAACAATATTCCGGCTTATATTACCCATGTGAAGGCTATGTTTACCGGCCTTGTGACATCTGTATCGAATGTTGCCGGTTTTGAAGAACTCATGAAGGCGTTTGTCAAGGATAATGGGATCCGTGCATCTTTGGATTTTACTACCGCTGAGACAACGAAGAATACATTGATCGATGCTTTTTATCTGTTCAAGGATTCCGACTGGACTAAATTTGAAAGTATGTCCGAATTCTCCGGCTTGACGGGTGAGATTACAGAACTGAAGATGAATTTGTCCCACGTTTCAAATTTTCTGGGGCTGAATATCACAAATACTCCGTGGGATATGATAAAGGCTGTAGTGGCAGGCGGTTCCATTCTGCTGGCTATCGGTGCACTGATGATCCCGGTTCTCTCTGCACTGACCCAGTGGCTGAACACAAAACTCATGGGTACTGCTTCCAATACACCGGCATCACCGGATGATGTGACGGCAAATATGACCAAGTCCATGAACACCACCATGCCGCTGATGTCCGCATTTTTCTGTCTGACCTTCCAGATCGGTCTTGGTCTGTACTGGATCGCCAGCTCGGCTGTGCGGTGTGTGATCCAGGTGATCATGAATAAGATCTTCGATAAGGTAGACGTGGAAGACCTGATCGCCAAGAATGTAGAGAAGAATAAGAAGAAGAAGGCAAAGCGCGGATATGAGGGCAACCAGATTTCCGAGGCAGCCAACAGAAATGTGCGTAAGATCGACGAGCCCAAGCAGGCGAAGGCAATCTCCCAAGAGAACGAGGAGAAGGTACAGAATGCTTATAATCAGGAAGTAAAAGCCGGAAGCATCGCCGACAGAGCACGTATGGTACAGCGTTTTAACGAGAAGAATAAGAAATAAGGGGGACGGGGCAAGATGGATTTTATTGAGATCAGTGCAAAAACCGTAGATGATGCGATCACAGAAGCGTTGGTAAAGCTTGGAACGACAAGTGATAAGATAGAATATGAAGTCCTGGAAAAAGGAAGCACCGGATTCCTTGGTTTTAACAGCAAGCCCGCAGTCATCCGTGCAAGAAAGAAATATTCCATGACAGACAGTGTCAGAGAGTTCCTGGGCGGTGTGTTCCGCTGCATGAACTTGGAAGTCGAGATCGACATGAAGTATGATGAGGAGAATCAGACACTGGATATCGACCTGAAGGGCAATGATATGGGCGTTCTCATCGGTAAGAGAGGACAGACACTGGATTCTCTGCAGTATCTGGCAAGCCTGGTTGCCAACAAGGAGAGCGAGAGCTATATCCGTGTGAAGATGGACACCGAGGATTACCGGAACCGTCGGAAGACCACACTGGAGAATCTGGCGAAGAACATCGCTTATAAAGTAAAGAGAACGAGAAAGCCGGTAACACTGGAGCCGATGAATCCCTATGAGAGAAGGATCATCCATTCTGCACTGCAGAATGACCGTTATGTGTGCACACACAGCGAGGGAGAGGAGCCTTACCGTAAGGTCGTGATCACACTGAAAAATGAGGACCGGGAGCCCCGGACAGGCTACAGAAGAGACAGAGGAAGATATGGCAGCCGGGACAACCGTTACAGAAGTCGTGACAGAGAGAACAGAGAAGAGAGATTTGTCAGAGAAGAAAAACCAAAAGAGGATAAAGAAGATTAAGTATTCCGAATGATAAAGGAGGGTCTGCTGCAAAATGTATCGAGGCTATTTACATTTTGTGCAGGCCCTTTTCTCTGAATATGGACAGGTGCCTGTGCATATAAGAATGTTTTTAAATGTTGTGATAAGAATGAGAGCGTAGAACGGGAAAGGAGGATTCGGATGGAGATTATGGAGGATACCATTGCCGCCATCGCTACGGCGGTGTCAGAAGCTGGCATCAGCATCGTGCGGATCAGCGGCAAACAGGCCATTGAGACAGCTGCCCGGATTTTCCGTTGCGGGAAGAAGGATTTTGTGCTGGAGGAGCAGCCGTCCCATACGATCCATTATGGGTTTATCTATGATGGGGAAGAACGGGTGGATGAGGTACTGCTTCTGCTCATGAAAGGCCCCCACAGCTACACCGGGGAGGATACGGTGGAGATCGACTGCCATGGCGGTGTCTATGTGACGAGACGGATCCTGGAGACGGTGATCCGACATGGCGCCCGCCTGGCAGAGCCGGGGGAATTCACGAAGCGGGCATTTCTGAATGGAAAGATGGATCTGACCCAGGCGGAGGCGGTGGGAGAGATCATTTCTTCCCGGAATGCCTATGCGCTGCACACGTCAGTGGAACAGTTAAAGGGTTCGGTAAAAGAGGCCATCGGCAATTTTCGTAAGGAAATTCTCTATCATCTGGCGTTCATCGAATCGGCGCTGGATGACCCGGAGCATATCAGCCTGGACGGTTATGCAGAGACGCTGGGCGGCGTGGTGAATAAGCTTCGCGGGCAGATGCAGCGGCTCATTGCTACCTTTGACAATGGCAGAATGTGCCGGGAAGGCATCCGCACAGTGATCATCGGCAAGCCAAACGCAGGAAAATCGTCCCTCATGAATGTGCTGGTGGGGGAGGAGCGGGCCATTGTCACCGATGTGGCGGGAACGACCCGGGATACGCTGGAGGAGCAGATCCAGATCAACGGCATCAGCCTGAATATCATCGATACCGCGGGTATCCGCAAAACCGAGGATACGGTAGAGAAGATCGGTATCCAGCGGGCAGTGGCGTCCATGGAGAAAGCCGATCTGATCCTGTATGTGGCGGACGGTTCGGTGCCGTTAAATGAAAGTGATGAGGAGATCATAGATCTGATCCGGGACAGAAAGGCCATCGTGCTTCTGAATAAGACCGATCTGGAGACAGTGGTAACCGAAGAGGATTTGCGTGCCCGGGTGGGCGCGCATCCGGTACTTTCCATCTCGGCCAGAGAGGAGAAGGGTATTGATCAGCTGGAAGAGGTGTTAAAAGACCTGTTTTTCCAGGGAGAGATTTCCTTTAACGACCAGGTATGCATCACCAATCTGCGGCAGAAGCGTCTGCTGGAGGAAAGCCTGGCGGCCCTTGACCGGGTAGAGGAAAGCCTGCAGATGGGCATGC
Source organism: Oscillospiraceae bacterium NTUH-002-81 (assembly GCA_032620915.1). Lineage (NCBI taxonomy): Bacteria > Bacillati > Bacillota > Clostridia > Eubacteriales > Oscillospiraceae > Oscillospiraceae bacterium NTUH-002-81. Next base: position 9,899 of record CP136052.1, on the reverse strand, counting down.
CGGAGGATTTCTATTCCATTGACCTGATGGATGCCTATGAGAAACTGGGCAGGATCATCGGGGAAGCGGTGGATGACGACCTGGCAGATGAGATTTTCGCAAAATTTTGTATGGGAAAATAAGAGGATACACAAAAAAGAAGGAGAATAAAATGTCACAGAAATATGATGTTGTCGTGATAGGCGCCGGTCATGCCGGCTGCGAGGCCGCGTTGGCCAGTGCCAGACTGGGGCTTGAGACAATCATGTTTACCGTCAGTGTGGAGAGTATTGCGCTGATGCCGTGCAATCCCAATATCGGTGGAAGCTCCAAGGGACATATCGTCCGGGAGATCGATGCGCTGGGCGGCGAGATGGGCAAGAATATTGACCGCACCTTTATCCAGTCCAAGATGCTGAACGTGTCCAAAGGGCCTGCGGTGCATTCCCTGCGTGCTCAGGCGGACAAGGCGGAGTACAGCCGCAGCATGCGGGAGGTGCTGCAGCATACCGATCACCTGACCATCAAGCAGGCAGAGGTGACGGATATCCGTGTGGAAGACGGGCGGGTCACCGGCGTGCGGATCCATACCGGGATCGAGTATGACTGTCGTGCGGTGGTGATCTGTTCCGGCACGTATTTGCGAGCCCGCTGCCTGTGTGGGGAGACCATCACGTATACCGGCCCCAACGGGCTGATGGCGGCCAATCATCTGACGGATTGCCTGAAAAATCTGGGGATTGAGATGTTCCGGTTCAAGACAGGTACACCTGCCCGGATGGATGCCAGAACCATTGATTTTTCCAAAATGGAGGAGCAGAAGGGGAGACGAACACATCCGTCCGTTTTCTTTTTCCAACGATCCCGAGGATATCCAGCGGGAGCAGGTGTCCTGCTGGCTCACGTATACGAATGAGAAGACCCATGAGATCATCCGATCGAACCTGGATCGGTCCCCCATCTATGCGGGGATCATCGAGGGCATTGGCCCCCGGTACTGCCCGTCCATTGAGGATAAGGTGGTAAAATTTGCAGACAGGAACCGGCATCAGGTATTCATTGAGCCGGAGGGCGAGCACACCACAGAGATGTATGTGGGCGGCATGTCCAGTTCTTTGCCGGAGGATGTGCAGGAGCAGATGTATCATACCGTTCCGGGGCTGGAGCATGCGAAAATCGTGCGAAATGCCTATGCCATCGAGTATGACTGCATCAATGCCAGACAGCTGAATCCCACGCTGGAATTCAAGAACATCAAGGGACTGTTCAGTGCAGGACAGTTCAACGGCAGCTCCGGCTATGAGGAAGCCGCCGGGCAGGGACTGATCGCAGGCATCAATGCGGCGCTGAAAACGCTGGGCAGGGAGATGATCACCCTGGATCGCTCGGAGTCCTATATTGGCGTGCTCATCGATGATCTGGTGACGAAAGAAAACCATGAACCTTACCGGATGATGACTTCCCGGGCGGAATATCGTCTGCTGCTTCGACAGGATAATGCGGATCTTCGTCTCATGGATATCGGTTACCAGGTGGGGCTGATCTCGGAAGAACAGCACGCCCGTCTGGAAGAAAAAACGGGCGCAGATCGACCGGGAGATAGAGCGGCTTTCTCATGTGAATATCGGCACTTCCGAGAAGGTACAGCAGCTACTGGAAAGCTGCAATACCCAGAAGCTGCAGTCCGGCACCACGCTGGCAGAGCTGATCCGGCGGCCGGAGCTGAACTATGAGGTGCTGGCCCCCATCGACGAGGATCGGCCGGAGCTTCCCTGGGATGTGAAAGAACAGGTTGACATAAATCTGAAATATGACGGGTATATCAAACGGCAGCTAAAGCAGGTGGAGCAGTTTAAGAAGCTGGAGAAGAAGAAAATCCCGGAGGATATCGATTATGATGCCATCAAGAGCCTGCGCATTGAGGCAGTGCAGAAGCTGAAGCTGTTTCATCCGGTATCCATTGGCCAGGCGTCCCGGATCTCAGGTGTATCGCCTGCCGACATATCGGTACTGCTCGTTTACTTAGAACAATTAAGGAGGAAATAGAAGATGAATAAGGAAGAGATTATCAAGTTTAAAGAGGGACTGGATCAGCTGAATATCTATCTGTCCGAGCATCAGTATCTGCAGTTCCGTCAGTTCTTTGATATGCTGGAGGAAAAGAATAAGGTCATGAATCTGACAGCCATCACCGATGGTGTGGAAGTGGTACAGAAGCATTTTATTGACAGCCTGACCATTGTAAAGTCTCATGATATGATGGAGGTGGACAGTGTGATCGATATCGGCACCGGTGCCGGATTCCCGGGGATTCCCATCAAGATCGCATTTCCGCATCTGGAGATGATCCTGGTAGATTCCCAGGAAAAGAGAGTAAACTTTGTCAATGAAGTGATCGATGCGTTGGGGCTGACAAAGATCCGCTGCATTCACGGTCGGGCGGAGGATCTGGCCCATGAGAAGGATTTCCGGGAAAAATTTGATCTGTGTGTTTCCCGTGCTGTGGCCAATCTGGCGGTGCTGGCTGAATACTGCATGCCGTTCGTCAAACCGCAGAAGGGAAGCTTCGTGGCATATAAATCCGGCAATATGAATGAAGAGCTGGCCGGTGCCAGAAATGCCATCAATATGCTGGGTGGTGAAGTGAAGCAGGAGATCGCCTTCTTCCTGCCGGATACGGATATTCCTCGTTCTCTCATCTGGGTGGAGAAGCTGATGAGAACCCCGCAGATGTATCCGAGAAAAGCAGGGACTCCGTCCAAGAGTCCGCTGGAGTAAATCGTTGTGTGTGCGCTGCGAGCCGTACTTGCGATATCGATGATAATGTGTTGTGTATGGTTTGTTGCGTAATAGATCTGAAATAGAAAAAGAGCATCGAGGACAGAAATTGTCTTTGATGCTCTTTTTAAAAACCCTTTCTTTTTAGAAGAAAATCTCAATCTGCTTTAACAGACGATCCTGTCCGTCTACCTGGCTGTATTTCTTGGAGTAAGGAATCTCGTAGGTCTCAATGGCTGGATTGGTCTCGCAGTAATAAGCCAGGATGGCTTCCTTATCCGGGTTTTCCTCTCCAACGATCAGATAAATGCTGTTATCGATGGCATGAAGCGCTTTCGTAATGTTGATATTGACAAAATGGCTCTTCAGACTTGCCATCAGGCATTTGCCGCCCAGTTCATTGGTGTGAGCATTCTCTGCATAGATCTTCGGCAGTTCGTGATTGATATAGCAGGGAGAGAAGTATGTCTCTTCCAGTCTCTTTAAAATATGCCGTCTGCTGTACAGAATATTGTAGAGCAGTGTGCCAACGATCGGGAGTTCCAGCAGCTTCCGCAGCATACGGGAACTGCCCTTGGGCATGCGGGATATCTGGGAAGCCGTCTCCGGATTCAGAATCATGATCTTGCGGAACAGAGAATCCTCCATATTGCAGGCCATGATGACAAAAGAAGAAGCGTTGCCGGAAGCAATGATATCTGTCTTCTGTCCGATGACATTTCTGATAAAATCAGAAATCAACTGCACATAAAGATAATTTGTATAAGTGATCTGCGGTTTATCGGATTTGCCGCAGCCCAGCAGATCTAATACATAAACGGTATGGTTTTCAACCAGTTTATCCATCAGGTATTTCCACTCCGCAGAGGAAGCAGCGGCGTCCAGCGTATGAACGAGAAGAAGTGGCGTACCGCTTCCTTCTTTCTTATAGAAAATCTTTCCAAATCTCCAGTCATAATATTCTCCCTCGTCCTCATCCAGGTAATGGTCGGAGGTGGCGAGTTTACAGAGAATGCGGTTGGTTATTGTGATGGCAGTCAGTGTGGAGGCCGTGAGTGTTGCAATGAGCGTAAGAACCTTTTTCTTTTTCATCAGGATAACCTTCTTTTCTTTTTAGTTTGTAAACTTGTAGCCATTAACGTTTGAAACTACATGATCGTATTTTCGTGATGACTGATTACAAGTTTTTGTTTGCTGATTCTAGTATAAGCTATCCCGGGGAGGAAAACAAGAACCAAAAATCTTAAGAAATATGCTTACACGAAAAGGCAAGTGAACTGTAAAAAATGTTTCACGTGAAACATTCAGTGGCTGTCAACTGGGAGAATGCATAAAAAGTTAGAAAAAAATAAGAAAATGTTTCACGTGAAACATATGGATTATGAAACGCTAAGATGCTATAATAAATCAGTAAAGAAAAAGAAAGGAAGCCAAGTAGATGGGAAGAACGATTGCGATTGCTAATCAGAAGGGCGGCGTCGGTAAAACAACAACGGCGATCAACTTATCGGCTGCATTAGCAGAAAAGGGAAAGAAAGTTCTTACGATTGATTTGGATCCGCAGGGAAATACAACAAGTGGACTGGGAATTGACAAAAATAATTGTAAATATACCGTATACGAATTAATGCTGGATGAATGTTCGATTAAACAGTGTATTCGTTCCAACATTTATGATAATCTTTGCCTGATCCCTTCCAATGTAAATCTTTCCGCAGCGGAGATCGAACTGATCGGCGTAAAGGACAAGGAATACATTTTGAAAAATGAGGTGGAGTGGATCAAAGATGATTTCGACTATATCATCATTGACTGCCCGCCGTCACTGAATATGCTGACTGTCAACGGCATGACGACAGCAGACAGTGTGATCGTGCCGATTCAGTGTGAATATTACGCACTGGAAGGATTATCACAGTTATTACATACGATCAATCTGGTAAAGGAACGCCTGAATCCAAGATTAACCATTGAAGGCGTTGTCTTTACGATGTATGATGCAAGAACGAACCTGTCCCTGCAGGTGGTGGAAAATGTGAAAAACAATCTGAATCAGCAGATTTATAAGACCATCATTCCCAGAAATGTAAAGCTGGCAGAAGCCCCCAGCTATGGCCTTCCTATTACGATATATGATGGAAAATCAGCCGGTGCAGAAAGCTACAGACAACTGGCACAGGAAGTCATCCAGCATGAACTGTAACACAGAAGAGCAGAAACAAAGAATAAAGAAAAGAGGAACAATATGGCAGTAGCAAAAAGGAAAGGCCTTGGAAAAGGCCTGGACTCTCTGATCCCGAAAGTGGATGTCATTCCGACAGCAGCGCCGACGGAGCAGGAAAATAAACCGAATACCTTTGTGAAAATTTCCAGAATAGAGCCAAACAAGGATCAGCCACGAAAGAACTTTGATGAGGATGCGCTGCAGGAACTGGCAGAATCCATCAAACAGTTTGGTGTGATCCAGCCGCTGATCGTACAGAAACGGGATGATTTCTACGAGATCATCGCCGGGGAACGCCGCTGGCGGGCAGCCAAAATTGCCGGATTGAAAGAAGTGCCGGTCATCATCAAGGATTACACGGATCAGGAGATCGTGGAGATTTCTTTGATTGAAAATATTCAGAGAGAAGACCTGAACCCCATTGAGGAAGCGTTTGCCTACAAACGTCTGCTGGAGGAGTTCCACTTAAAGCAGGACGAGGTGGCAGAACGGGTATCCAAGAGCCGTACCGCAGTGACTAACTCCATGCGTCTTCTGAAGCTGGACGGAAGAGTACAGCAAATGGTCATTGATGAGATGATCACGACGGGACATGCCAGAGCAATCCTTGCCATTGAGGACAAGGAGCTGCAATACCAGACAGCTGTCCGGGTATTTGATGAGAAGCTGAGCGTGCGGGAGACTGAAAAGCTGGTGAAAAAGATCGGCAAGGAGCAGACGGCTGCAGCCGAAGAGCCGGAACCGATCAAAAATGATTTCATTTACCGGGATATGGAAGAGAAGATCAAAGGTATCTTCGGTACCAAGGTAAGTGTCAGCCATAAGAAAAACAACAAAGGAAAAATAGAAATTGAATATTATTCTAATGATGAGTTAGAACGAATCTACGATTTAATCACTTCTATTGCAAAAAACTAGTACAGAAACCAAGGAGGAATAAATGGTGAACAGCCCATTATTAGAATTATTGGGAATCGACCCGGCGATCATCTTCGGGGTACTTTTCCTGTTGGTACTTATTTTACTGATTTTACTCATCGTGACTATGACAAAGCTTGGACGGACGAACCGCAGACTGGACGGTTTTATGCGGGGAAAGGATGCGGAGAGCCTGGAAGAGACCATGCTGGATATCATTTCCGAGATCGAGCGGCTGAAATCTTCCGATATGCAGAAACGCAGAGATATCAAGCGGATCAATGATAACCTGATGATCACCTATCAGAAGCAGGGCATCATCAAGTACGACGCCTTCAACGAGATGGGCGGAAAGCTCAGTTTTGCCATGGCGCTGCTGGACAAGAACAACAATGGATTTATCATCAATTCCATTCACAGCAGAGAAGGCTGCTATACATACATCAAGGAGATTGTCAAGGGTGAATCCTACATTTTACTGGGTGAGGAAGAGCGGCAGGCGCTGGAAAAAGCCATTGATGAGGAAGATCTGATGGATGACCTGAAGGAGTTCAAGAAGCTGGACAAGAAGAGCACTGCAAAGGACGATGAAGAGTAAAAAAGTCGGAGAAAACCGTAAAACAGCGGCACAGACAGCGACGAAACCCTTGAAAATCGCGGAATACAGGAATATAATGAAAAGAAGATCTCGCACAGAGAAAACAGGAGGAAATCATGTTAGACATTAAATTTTTAAGAGAAAATCCCGATATTGTAAAACAGAACATTAAAAATAAATTCCAGGATCAGAAGCTGGGTCTGGTGGATGAAGTCATCGAGCTGGATGCAGAGAAGAGAAAGACACAGCAGGAGGCAGACCAGCTGCGTGCGGACAGAAAGAAGATTTCCAAAGAGATCGGCGCACTGATGGGCCAGGGCAAAAAGGAAGAGGCAGAGCAGTTGAAGAACCAGGTCAATGCGGATGCCGAGAAGCTGGAGCAGCTGTCCGAGAAGGAAAAAGAGCTGGATGAGAAAATCCTCAAGATCATGATGACCATCCCGAACATCATCGATCCCAGCGTACCCATCGGAAAGGATGACAGCGAGAACGTGGAGATCGAGAAATTCGGTGAGCCGGTAGTTCCTGATTTCGAGATCCCTTACCATACAGAGATCATGGAGAAATTCAATGGCATTGATCTGGACAGCGCAAGAAAGGTTGCCGGAAACGGTTTCTATTACCTGATGGGAGACATAGCCCGCCTGCATTCCGCAGTCATCGCCTATGCGAGAGATTTCATGATCGACAGAGGCTTTACCTATTGTGTACCGCCGTTTATGATCAGAAGCAACGTGGTGACCGGCGTCATGAGCTTTGCAGAGATGGATGCCATGATGTACAAGATTGAGGGCGAAGACCTGTACCTCATCGGTACCAGTGAGCACTCCATGATCGGTAAATTTATCGACACCATCATTCCGGAGGAGGAACTGCCGAAGACACTGACCAGCTACTCCCCCTGCTTCCGGAAAGAGAAAGGTGCCCACGGTATCGAGGAGCGCGGCGTTTACCGGATTCATCAGTTTGAAAAGCAGGAAATGATCGTTGTCTGCAAGCCGGAAGAGAGCAAGATGTGGTTCGACCGTCTGTGGCAGAACACCGTCGATCTGTTCCGTTCCATGGACATTCCGGTGCGTACCCTGGAGTGCTGCTCCGGTGACCTGGCAGACCTAAAGGTGAAATCCATCGACGTGGAGGCATGGTCCCCGAGACAGAAGAAGTACTTTGAAGTGGGAAGCTGCTCTAACCTGGGCGATGCACAGGCAAGAAGACTGAAGATCCGTGTCAACGGCAAAGACGGCAAGTACTTTGCACATACCTTAAACAACACAGTGGTTGCTCCGCCGCGTATGCTGATCGCATTCCTGGAGAATAATCTGCAGGCAGACGGCAGCGTTCGCATTCCGGACGTTCTTGTTCCTTACATGGGCGGCAAGACAGAGATCCGGTAAGAGGGAAAGCAGCACTGTTCACAGAATGGTGAAAATGAATGCATAAATATCTGAGAGCGATTGGTTTCAGCGGCGTTTCGGACAATGATGAACTCCGGAAGCTGCTGGAGCTCTCCGTAGAACATAACGATGCGGAGAATATTTTTGATGAGCCGGACAAAAAGAAATACGGAGAGTTGAAGAAAGCGTTCGCTCCGGGGCTGGGCATTTGTTCCAGAGGTCAGGTTCAGAAAGAATATTTTGAATTTGAATATTATTATCCCTATCTGGAAGGAAGAGGAGTCACCACCTTTGAGGATGTCTATGTGGAGCGCCAGGCGGAGAAAGAATGCTACATTGGCGCCTGCGATGATAACCGGGTAGGCGTGACGATTATTTTCTATCTGCAAAACATGGTGGAATATCTGCAGGTGTGCGGCACACAGCCGGGGAACCGTCATAAGAGTTCCCTGACCTTGAGCGCCCTTTCTGTAGATGGGAAAATTATTTTGCCCGTGAGCAAAAATCAGGAACAGGTGCGGCAGGACAGAGAAGATTCCCGGAACCGGACAAAACTCATCGAGAAAGCCCGCAAGGGGGGACGAGGAGGCCATGGAAAGCCTCACGCTGGAGGACATTGACACCTATTCCATGATTTCCAGGAGAATTGTCCACGAAGACCTGTTTACCATTGTGGATACTTACTTCATGCCCTATGGGATGGAGTGTGATAAGTATTCCATTCTGGGAGAGATCCTGGAAGTAGAGATGCGCAAAAACGAGGTCACAGAGGAAGAAATCTGCGTGATGAAGCTTTCCTGCAACGAGCTGGTCTTCGATGTGTGTATCAACCAGAAGGATCTCCTGGGAGAGCCGATGCCCGGCAGACGGTTCAAGGGAACCATCTGGCTGCAGGGGAAGATCAATTTTCTGTAAAAAATCTGATCGGATCTAAAAAGAGTTATGTAAACTGAGACCGGGAAAGGGTTGACGAACGGTTTCGGAATGCATATAATAAAAAAGGCTGTTTTATTGAAATTGTAAATAAAAAAGGCAATGTTTCTGTAGCTCAGCAGGATAGAGCGTCCGCCTCCTAAGGTTGCGTTACAACGGCCACCTCAAAAAAACTAAATAAGGGATTGCAGTTCGACTTTGATCGGGCTATAATCATATATCAGACACGTCCATATAGCTCAGCTGGATAGAGCACACGCCTCCTAAGCGTGGGGTCGGAGGTTCAAATCCTCTTATGGACGCCAGTGAACAACGCCGAAAGCCTTTGTTTTCAAGGGTTTTCGGCTTTTCTTATATAAAAAGCTGCGAAAAAGCTCTTTCACTGTATGGGATAAAATTCTACTCCAAAATTTGATTTTTGACAACCCCTCCAGAATCGAACGGTTGTTATAAGACAAAATCGCCAGCTAATTTTTAGCAGAAAACGGGCTGTTCTTGCTAATGAAAATGCCCTTCCTGCTAATCAGCCCCAAAATCGTGCCAAAAATCCAGCTAATCAAAAAAGGCGGATGTTTTGAGTACCATGCAGTTATAGCAGATAAAATTGAATATCGTTATATACATAGAGCGTCTATTTGCCCCGCATCGGGGATGGATAGGCGCTCTTTTTTTATGCCGTGTGTCCAGCGAAGCTGGACCACACTAGCCGGTGTAAGTCCGGTCACGGTAATCGCCAGTGAGCTGTGTAGCTAAACTCGGTGCGTTGCAGTAATGCAGGGTACTAAGCGAGTGGATAAAGTAAGCTCGGTAAGAGGGGCGAGCAATTATGCAGACCGTAACATAAAGTGAATTCTGCCGTATCGTTAAAAAAAGGTCTCTGAAAAGAGAGCAAAGGGAAGCTGAACCTTGGGTATATTGGTGAAAGCCATGGAACGTGTGAAGAAACTGGAAAGCAGCACGGAAGAATCCCTCGGTATAGAGGAAACGGTATGTATGAAAAGTGTGGTTCGGAACTGGAGAGACCCTACCCATCACCGAAAGGTAAAAAGAAAGCGTATAAGCTTGGCGAAATCGT